>CAIYZW010000034.1 GCA_903930725.1 uncultured Bacteroidota bacterium | reverse complement strand
GGCCAGTATGCCTGAACAGTATCCTGGGATTCGATACGATAGGCCGCGTATTTTTTGGCAATAGCCGAAATTACTGACGAATCAAGTCCTCCGGAAAGCAAAACCCCGTAAGGAACATCCGACATTAACTGACGATGAACGGCATCCTGCAGCGCTTTTCGCAATTCGGCACTGTCGAAACCATTGTCCTTAACGGCTTCAAACGATTGCCAGTCGCGTGTGTACCAGGTTTTTACCTCACCATCGGGACTAAAGAGATATTTCCCCGGCAAAAATTCTTCGATTTTGCTGCAAACACCTTCCAGCGCTTTCAACTCGGAAGCTACGTAGAAATTTCCCGATTTATCCCAGCCCTGGTACAACGGAATGATTCCCAGATGGTCGCGAGCAACCAAATAAACATCTTTTTCCTGATCGTACAGGGCAAAAGCAAAGATTCCGCTCAGGTCTTCCATAAAATCAACACCTTTTTCCCGATAAAGTGCCAGAATAACCTCACAATCGGAACCCGTCATAAACTCATAATTATCGCCAATTCTTTTCCGGATTTCCTGGTGATTATAAATCTCACCATTAACCGCCAAAACCAGCTTCCCATCTTTACTATACAAAGGCTGGCGCCCTGATTCGGGATCAACAATTGACAATCGTTCGTGCGACAGAATTGCTTTTTCGCTCGAAAAAACGCCTGACCAATCAGGCCCGCGATGGCGCACTTTTCTGGACATCTCCAAAATCCCGGGGCGAAGGTCACTGGCTTTTGTTTTTAAATCGAATACACCTACAAATCCACACATATTGCTGCTTTTAATTTGTTACATTGATTTCATAATCGCGGCCAAAAGTAATTTTTTTGGATTACACCAAGCCTGAATACAATTTCTGAACTTCGGGCACCATAAAGCAAAAACAAGTAAAAATTAAAACTGTTTAAATATCTGTTATTTTTGGCCAAAAAAACCAAAATGACACAAACATCAACATTTGCCGATAGAGCCATAAATTTCAATAAAAGCCTGGAACTGAAACTAAATTCTGATTTGGTTGGTGTAATGAATCCTTTTAAAAATCCTGAAACGTTAGAACTGACGGAGATTTTTTACCGAAAATACTTCGACGACAACAATCCCCGACATTTTCTTTTCGGGATTAATCCAGGCCGTTTTGGCGCTGGAATTACCGGCATTTCATTTACCGATCCTATCAATCTTGAAAAGGAATGTGGAATTGTAAACAATTTTGGCAAGAAGGCAGAACTGTCTTCTCAGTTCATTTACAAGGTAATTTCATCATTTGGCGGACCACAGAAATTCTTTTCAGGATTCTTCATCACGGCTGTTTCTCCGTTGGGTTTTACCCAAAATGGTATTAATCTCAATTATTACGATTCGAAGGATCTGATGAATGAAGTTCGGCCGTTTATAGTCCGATCAATCCAGGACCAGCTGGATTTTGGCGCACATCGTGAGATTTGCATTTGTATTGGTGGAAATAAAAATTAT
>CAIYZW010000033.1 GCA_903930725.1 uncultured Bacteroidota bacterium | reverse complement strand
TAATTCATTGCCGGCAACAAAACCCGAAATCCCAATTTCGTTAAAATCAACCGATTGAAGTTGTTTTTTTGGCAAAATACCCGCTTTTTCGAAATTATCTTCAGGATCAAAACTGAAAATAAAAACCTCGTTGGCATAAAAATAGGGAGTCGTCCATGGTTTGCCTTCACGATCCTGGACAATCATTAGTTTTTTCCAGTTGTACTCAAAAAGCAATAAAAGATGATTATCAGCAGTAAGATGGATTTCCTGAGGTTTAAGATTTTCATAATCAGAGGTCGAAGGCAGGTTTTTTGGATTAAGAATCTCCAGAACCCCGGGGATGAAGTCGGAAGTATTAAAACGCAATAGTTGTCCGGTTTTCCCGTCAAACAAATAATACATCACACCTTTCGGAATAGGGTCATCATGCTTTTTAGTAAAATATCCAAAAAAACCAACATTGCCGCCTTCAACTTTTTTGAGCGATGCCTTCGCTATTTCTCCACCTTCGGGATTAAACTCGTAGTTTTGGGTTTTGTCATTTAAAATGTCATAAATGATAAGCTGGTGGATGCTTTTGTCCATCAGGTAAGGATTGCTGGTTTCGATACGGAAAAATGCCAGACCGCTCTCCGATACGATCATATCCAGGATTTCGTAATCCAAAATGTCATCAGGGAAATTGATAAGTCTTTCGCCGGTAATGTTCAGATTTTCGTCGTAAATGATAAAACTTACCCTTTCCGGAACGTTGATATCGGTCGGGATAACCTGGCTGTAAACAAAGTGGCTGACACTGTTTTCGATGATTTTATCGAGTTGGAAAAAGTGAAATTTCTTGTTTGAAATGGCGATTCCATCAATTTCGCCAATGTCTTTAGCCTGATTGATAAGTCCTTGATTGGAAATCTTGAAAATCAGCGATTTCATTACTTTTTGGGCAGTGATGTAGTTTTTGGTAAGTAACAAAAAACCATTGTCGGTTTTGATGAACGAGACTGGCTCGAGATTCCTGTATTTGGTTCCTTCCGGGCAAGTGATCAGAATAGTGGTAAAGTGGGTCAGCTCTTTGCTAAAAACTTCGATGGAGGCATCAAAACCCGAATTTATCTCGAATTCATTTTTATCGTTGAGATGTAAAAGGTAATAGTTGTTTTCATCCCAGGCCATAAAATTACTCATTTTGCCATTTTGGATGGTAAAGGGTTCGCCGGAAACAATATTTATGGATTCCTGTCCTTTTCCCGGGACAAAAACTAAAAGCAGAAATAGAAGATGTAAGGCCGGTTTTCCAGGAATCTTTATCATTTACAACCCATTTGTTGACATTTTGAAATCCTATATTTTATCGAAATATGTCATATTAAATTAAGGGTTAAAGATATGAAAATTAGGGCTGAGATTTTGATTTTGGTTAAAACAAATAATCTGAAATTTTTTTACGACTTGTTTTGAGCCTCATGAACCTTTATTTCAAAAAAAAAGATGCCCGAAAGCATCTTTTTTATGATAATGGAAATTTTAACTTGTCTTTTTGTTTGGCAAATCGAGGCCATAATTATGTTTCCGGTTTACTCTTTTAAGAACAATTGCCAGAATAATGGCAGCTACACCAAAACCAGCAAAAATCAACTCAGGAACCATGTAATTGTATTTGGCACCAACAACCCCCTGGTTAATTTGCTCGGCAACACCTGGATTTGCTGCACTGATTGACCATCCGATAAGAATCGGAACGGCAAGCAGTCCAATGTTTTGGATCCAAAAAGTAAGACCGTAAGCTGAGCCTAAATAACGTTCTTCGACGATCTTGGGAATGGAAGGCCACATTGAGGCCGGTACAAGTGAAAAGGCTACACCGAGAATCACAATTGTGCCAATAGCCACAACTGTTGAAAATGATTCGGGTGGTACAAGTGCAAAAATGAGATGCGAAACTGTTAGCAGAATAGCGCCATACAACATCATACTGGCACCTTTGCCTCTAAGGTCGAGGAAAAGACCAATAAATGGTGTTAAAACCATTGCACCAATCGGGAACCACGATAAAAATCCGGCGGCGGTTTTAATATCAACATCAAGTTTTGAAGCAAGCATATCGGTAGCAAATTTCTGG
>CAIYZW010000032.1 GCA_903930725.1 uncultured Bacteroidota bacterium | reverse complement strand
TTAAAAGTGGAAATAGTTGAAAATGACTATGCTGAACAATATGACAAACAAATAAAATCACATCGGAAACAGGCAGCAATACCTGGTTTCAGGCCGGGAAAGGTTCCAATGGGACTAATCGAAAAAAAATACGGCATCGCCATTAAGGCTGAAGAAGTTAACAAAATTGTATCGAATGCAATTAATGATTACATCAAAAATAATAATCTCGACATCCTGGGATACCCAATCCCAAACACTGAAAGGGAAAATCAATTAGATTTTATTACCCAAAATGATTTTACTTTTTATTTTGATTTTGCCCTAACCCCGGAAATCAAATTAGATATCAATGAGAATACAATTATTGATTATTACAAAATTAAACCTGAAGATGCTATTATTGAACGGTTTATCGAAGATATCAGAAAACGTCATGCTACTTTTTCTGACGCTGATGAAATTGAGCTGACAGATAAAATCGAAGTGAGCCTCAGCGAATTGGATTCTAACGGCGAAATCGTTGAAGCAGGAATTTCTAAACAGGCATTCGATTTTCTTGGCTACCTCAAAGATGAGGACACCAAAAAGAAATTCGTTGGCTTAAAAGCAGGTGATACATTAGTTATCAATCCTTTGCAAGATGCGGAAAATATTGAAAAGACTGCAAAAATGCTTGGCATCGAAAAATCTGAGGATGAAAATACTACGGCAGATTTCCTTGTAAAGGTCGAAAAAATAACCAGAACACTTCTACCTGAGCTCAATGAAGAATTGTATAAAAAAGCCTTCCCGGCAGATGAAATTTCTGACGAAGAAGCATTCAGAGCACATGTAACACAAGAAGCTTCAAGGGCTTATGACGAAGAATCAAATAAAATTTTTGTTCAGCAAGCCATTGAAACACTCATACAAAATGCTGATTTTGAATTGCCTGACGATTTTATGAAAAAATGGCTTTATGTCAGCAACGATGGCAAAATTACTGTTCCACAAATCGAACACGATTATTCTCACTACAAAAATTCGATGAAATATCAGTTATTTGAGAATAAACTGATAAAAAACTTTCCTGACTTAGAAGTTACAGATGAAGACGTAAAGGATGAGATAAAATCCTATTTTAGTTTTTACATTCCCGACAATGACGACGAAAGTTTTGAAGACAGAGACCGTCAGTTAAATTCGATTGCTGAAAAATACATGAATAATAAAGAGGAAATTAATAAAATTCATGATCAGCTATTTAATAATCGCATGCTGCACTTGTTTAAATCGAACCTTAAATTAAATACCAAAGAGGTTACTTACGACGAATTGATTGAAATCCTCAAAGCAAGCCACCCGAAGCATGATCACGAACATGACCATGAACACGATCATGAACATCATCATTCTGATGAAGAAAATGAACATTGATTCGCTGATTTTGGTTTACAGTTTTTCAAACAAAAGATATTAAAAACAACAAATTATGTTTCCAGAAAACGAATTTACAAAATACGCCACACAGCACAGAGGCATCAACAGCATGACCCTGCACAGATACACCTCAGCAGTGAAAGGGTATATTTCGCCAACTATTATCGAAGAGCGCCAGTTGAATGTTGCTCAAATGGACGTTTTTTCGAGATTAATGATGGACCGCATCATTTTTCTTGGCGTCCCGATTGACGATTATGTTGCCAACATTATCCAGGCTCAACTGCTTTTCCTCGAATCGGTTGATTCATCAAAAGATATTCAGATTTATCTGAATACCCCGGGAGGATCGGTTTACGCCGGACTTGGCATTTACGACACCATGCAGTATATTTCGTCGGATGTTGCAACAATCTGCACCGGTATGGCCGCTTCGATGGGCGCAGTTTTGCTTTGTGCAGGACAGGAAGGCAAACGCACTGCCCTCAAACATTCACGAATTCTGATACATCAACCTATGGGTGGCGCCCAGGGACAAGCATCTGATATAGAGATTACAGCCCGAGAAATTCAAAAACTTAAAAAAGAATTGTACGAGATCATCGCAAAACATTCAAAACAGGATTACGAAAAAATCTGGCACGATTCGGATAGGGATTATTGGATGAACTCTTATGAAGCCAAAGAATATGGAATGATTGATGAAGTTCTGGAGCAAGTTGCCAAGAAAAAGTAAATTTGTTTTTAATCTCTAAATCAGCCTAAAATAACCCATCAGCATGGCAAAATCCAGCGATAAATGTTCTTTTTGCGGGCGCTCAAGAAGCGAAGCCGAAGTTTTGATAGCAGGCATTAACGGCAACATCTGTCAGGATTGTGTTGCACAGGCTCAAATTATCCTTTCCGAAGAGCACTCGATAAAAAAACCACAGCGGGTAAAGGAACTTAAGCTGATGAAACCCAGTGAAATCAAGAAATACCTTGATCAGTACGTTATTGGGCAGGAAGAAGCAAAACGGATACTTTCGGTAGCTGTTTACAACCATTACAAACGGATTTCGCAAAGTACTTTTAAAGGCGGCCCTGGTTCCAATGATGATGTTGAAATCGAAAAATCGAACATCATTATTGTTGGCGAAACCGGCACCGGTAAAACTTTGCTGGCGCGAACCATTGCTAAAATGCTGCATGTACCTTTTGCTATTGCCGATGCAACGGTGCTTACCGAAGCCGGCTATGTGGGCGAAGATGTCGAAAGCATTTTAGTCAGGTTGCTTCAGGCTTCCGATTACGATGTAAAACTGGCTGAGCAGGGCATTGTTTTTATTGATGAAATTGATAAAATAGCCCGTAAAAGCGACAATCCATCCATTACACGCGATGTTTCGGGCGAAGGTGTGCAACAGGCTTTGCTTAAATTACTCGAAGGATCGGTTGCAAATGTTCCACCACAAGGTGGGCGTAAACATCCCGAACAGAAAATGATCCAGATAAATACTGAGAAAATTCTGTTTATTGCCGGTGGCGCTTTTGATGGCATCGAAAAGATTATTGCTTCGAGGATGCGCGCCAATGTAATTGGGTATTCCAAAAACAAAGAACAGGTTGACATTGACAAAAACAACCTGATGCAATACATCGCACCTCCCGATTTAAAAAAATATGGACTAATTCCTGAGATTGTCGGGCGATTGCCGGTGGTTACCTTTTTAAGCCCACTCGACAAAATCGCATTGAAACGAATTCTCAACGAGCCAAAAAACGCGCTGGTAAAGCAATTTACGCGCCTTTTCGAAATGGATGATATCGAACTGACAATAACAGATGAAGCACTTGATCTGATTGTTGATAAGGCCATCGAGTTTAAATTGGGAGCGAGGGGGTTACGTTCAATTCTCGAAGCCATTTTAAATGATGCGATGTTTGAACTACCTTCAAAAAAATCGGTAAAAGAGTTGATTGTAACGCATGATTACGCCAACGAAAAGCTTCTTAAAAATCCGATAGCCCGATTAAAAGTAGCCTGAAAAATCTAAAAACAGGCTTTGAGCAGATATTACAAACCCGGTTGTTTTCAAATAAACAGCCGGGTTTTCGCGTTATCGCCGGAAATATTCCGAAGCCTCGTATGATGCGCTCCATCTTAATAAATATCATTATTTGTTTTGTTTTTCACACTTTGGCTTTTTCGCAGGAAAAGGAATTTTACATTGTCCCTTATACGATTGTTGGTGAAGATACCTTGCCAAACATTCAAATCAAAGGCGTCGAAATTTTCCAGTTCAGAATTTTCAAGAATAAGTACGAAGCCAACCAAAATGCCCGGCTTATCAGAAATGTGAAAACCGTTTATCCTTACGCCAGATTAGCCGGTGAAAAACTTAAAGAATACGAAATCATTCTTAGTCAGGTGGAAAATGAGGGCGAAAGACGCCGAATATTGAAAAATCTGGAAAAGGAAATTAATGAAAAATATGGTGAGGAACTTAAAAATCTAACCATTACCCAGGGTAAAATTCTTATCAAACTTATTGATCGCGAAACGGGAAACACTTCTTTTGACCTGTTAAAAGATTTAAGAGGTAGTTTCCTTGCGTTTTTTTATCAGTCTTTTGCCCGTGTATTTGGCTACAACTTAAAAATCGAATACGATCCTGATGGCGAGGATCACAACATCGAAATCATAGTAAGAATGATCGAAAGCGGGGTGATTTAAAAGTATTATTTTTTAAACCGGTTTGAAAATCCTGATACCGAAATACCCAACTTTCGTCACTTTATTCTTCTCTATTCCTGATATTTGTAATATTTGGCCGGTGGTTTCGAAAAGTTATATGTTGGTAACTTCTTCGAATCCTCGATTAGACCATTTTCAGTCATTTTAAGCACTTTCCAATAAGTGTTCTCAAAACCTTGCCCTGGTTCAGCTTCAAAATCGTAACCTGCACTCATCAAATCCATATCAAAATACTTGATACACTCGCCAAAATGGCTGCCATATTTTAGCAAAGCACTCATAAAATAAATCCCAACATCGTAGCCTTCGAAGGCATATTTTTGAGGCTCTGTTTTGTAGGTTTCGCGGTATTGCCTTACGAGGCTTTTAACCACCGGCGAATGATAATCAACATCATCTTCGGCAAGAATACGCGATTTTAAATTGCTGAGGTGCGTAAGATCAAGGCCTTCAATCTTTTTCCAATTTGGAAAGCCAATAATGGTAATTTGAAATTCGTCCTTTAAATCATTGAACTTCCGCATAAAATCGAGTAAAAATGCTTTGTTTTCGGAATACATAACAATAACATTTTCGCGGTTTTCGGACGCTTTGCGCTTAAATACAGTGAGGCTGTCGCGATTATAAACGATTTCGGAAAATAAATCGGTCAATGGAAACTCTCTCACAGCAAGGTTTTTCTTCATTTCGGCCTTAATTTCCTGAAATTGCGCTTCATCCTGGCTTTCGTTGTTGCGGGCAAGGAATATTTGTGCGTGCTTGTAATTTTCATTCAGATAACTAACCAAACCGGGAAATTGTGATTTCGCCGAAGGACGAACTTTAAAAACAAATGGGTTATCCTGAACAATTTCTCCGCGGGAAGAAAATGGATTTACAATATAGATTTTGTTTTCGCGGGCAAATTCAGCCACAACTGCAAAGCTTTTTGCATGAACCGGCCCGATTATAATATCCATATTTTTAAGCTCCGGCTTCAAGATTACCTGCTGTGCCGAGGCAACATTATCCTCAACGTTAAAAACATAAACCTTTACACGTAATCCAACTTCCTTAATCGAATCCAACGCCATCATGAAACCTTCGTAAAACTGAATAAACTGGAACGATTTGGGATTTCCGGCAGTGTTGGTTGTACCTGATGCATTTGCAACTATTTTCCGTAACGAATCAATTTCGGCATAATAAAACGGAAGCAAAAGCGCAACCTTGTATTCTCCTTTTTCCATTAAATTATGGCAAAACTCGGTTTCCGTGACTTGCGCCGCTGGTTCATCATGATGTTCGGCGGTTGAAATTGCCAAAGAATCGTTTATATAGATTTCGCCAGCAGTCAAACCTACCAGTGGAATCTTTACAACTGTTCCGGGTTCAAGATTCCGGGCAATGTAAGGGTTTATTGCCCGAATTTGCTCTACATCAATTTTATAATCTTTTGCCAGACGGTTTAATGTTTGCTTTGATTTGACATTGTGGGTGATGAAAGTTGCATTTTTTGAGTTTCGCGGGACTTTGATTATCTGTTCATTTTTTACCTGATTGGTAATGCCCGGATTGAGTTGGTAAATATCATCAACACTTACACGATATAAAAGTGCAAGCTGGAACAACGATTCCTTCGATCGTGCCTGATATTCGAAATAATTTGTGCCGGAACTTTGCTGTTTGCCTGTAACTTTATCAGGATTATCGGCTGAGGTGCCATTTTCATCAGTTTTAGGTATTTTGATTTTCTGGCCGGTTATCAGTTTATCTCCCGGCAGGTTGTTACATTGCCTGATCTCATCAATGGCAACATTGTAGGCTTTGGCAACCGAAAACAACGTTTGTCCCTTTTCGACAAGATGCAAATAATAATCCTTGCCATCAATTTTCTGGATAATTTTCGATTGATTAACCACTACCGGTGCCTGTGCCTGAATCGAATTTACTGCCCAAAACAAAACAGCCAGAATAAGGATTTTTGAAAGGTTCATAGTCGGAAATTATTTTTGTTTAATTCGTTTTTTAAGTTTTATCGCAAAGTGCAGAGCGCAGAGCGCAAAGATCAATATGATTTTTATCTTTTAACCGCCCACTGCCGACTGGTGACTTCTTTTTTCTGCCCACTGCCTGCTTCTTACTCCCATTCAATCGTAGCAGGTGGTTTTGAGCTGATATCGTAAACTACTCTGTTGATTCCTTTAACTTTGTTGATGATTTCGTTGGAAATCTTTGCCAGAAATTCATAAGGCAAATGCGACCAGTCAGCGGTCATCCCATCGGTGGAGCCAACAGCGCGCAGTGCAACAACATTTTCGTAAGTCCGTTCATCGCCCATCACACCAACCGACTGAACCGGCAAGAGCACGGCCAATGCCTGCCAGACTTGATCGTACAAACAATTATTTTTAAGACCTTCGATAAAAATATGATCCACTTCCTGCAGAATTCGGATTTTTTCGGGTGTGATTTCACCAATAATTCTAATTCCCAGTCCGGGGCCGGGAAACGGGTGGCGATGAAGGATTTCGTCTTTAAGGCCAAGCGTTTTACCTACTCTCCGCACTTCATCTTTAAACAAACTATTCAATGGTTCCACAACTTTTAGTTTCATAAAGTCGGGTAAACCACCAACATTATGGTGGGATTTTATGGTTGCCGATGGGCCTTTTACCGAAACCGATTCGATAACGTCGGGATAAATTGTTCCCTGTGCCAGCCATTTAACATCGCTGATATGATGGGCTTCATCGTCGAAAACTTCAATAAATGTGCGGCCAATAGCTTTACGCTTTTCTTCGGGATTGCTCAAACCTGCCAACCCATCATAAAACTTCTGGGAAGCTCTCACGCCTTTAACATTCAAACCCATACCCAGGTAGGCTTCCAGCACATTTTCGAATTCGTTTTTGCGCAAAAGACCATTATCTACAAAAATACAATGCAACTGTTTTCCGATGGCCTGGTGCAGCAGCAAAGCCGCCACTGACGAATCTACACCTCCCGACAAACCTAAAACAACTTTATCGTTGCTAAGTTTTTGTTTCAATGCAGAAACCGTAGTTTCCACAAACGAATCCGGAGTCCAGTCCTGGCGGCAGCCGCAAATATTTACCACAAAATTTTTAAGTAAAACCATGCCTTCCGTCGAGTGATAAACCTCGGGATGAAACTGGATGCCATATATTTTTTGATGCCCGGCCTGATAACCTGCAACCTCAACATCGGCGGTACTTGCAATAATTTCATAATCACTTGGCAGGCTTAAAATGGTATCACCATGCGACA
>CAIYZW010000031.1 GCA_903930725.1 uncultured Bacteroidota bacterium | reverse complement strand
CTCAGTATGTTAATTAATAATAGCCAAATTAAGATTGTGGTATTACTAACGGTAAAATTACCCAAATCGGGGTTAAGATTGGCCTGATGAAGTTTCGTGATTTTTTCTCCGGTTAACGGAAAAGTCAGTTAAAAGCCCGTTGCTATTGGATTTACAACGATAATCAAACCCTCAACGAAGTGGTTATGATAGCTTGTTTTACGTTTTTTTAACTGACACCGGCTTCCACTTCGAGGTTTGTTAAGGCGGTAATGACTAAATTTGCCAGATGTTAAAGCACCTTTTATTTCTCTTTTTTCTGATAATTCTGACGTTCAACAATTCAGGTTCACTCGGGTCGAATCCGGAAAACACAAATGCGACGGATGTTTATCATTTGCTCAATTTATCGGCGTATGGTTTGCCCGACAACGTTTTTAAACTGGCGCTTAAAGGCTTCGGCAACCTCGAAGCATGTGGGAAACTACAAAACACTTCAATTTTGACCATCATTGATTTTTCGCAGTCGAGCAAGAACAAGCGGATGTACGTTATTGATTTGCCTGGCAAAAAACTATTGTACAACACTTACGTGGCTCATGGCCGGAATACCGGCGAAGAATTTGCCACCTCTTTTTCCAACGAATCAGGTACACACAAAAGCAGCCTGGGCTTTTATACCACCTGCAATTCGACACAAAAATCGGGCGTAGGCCTTTCGTTGATTTTATATGGCATCGAAAAAGGCTTCAACGATAATGCCCAAAAGCGCGAAATCATCATGCACGGCGCCGATTATGCCACCGAAGATTTTATTGCAAAACATGGTAAACTTGGCCGAAGCTTTGGCTGTCCGTCGCTGCCGCCCGATTTAATCAAACCCGTGTCCGAAACCATAAAGGGTGGCACTTGCCTGTTTATTTACTATCCCGACGAAAATTACATCCATCATTCGGGCCTGCTCAACACCGACCAGCAATTGTAAGGTTTTTTGAATATAGAATTATATAGGAAACCAAACCCGCTCAAAGGTGCCGGCGTTATAAAATGCAATCTGGCGAAAAGCGGCATAGTAAAACTATTGGCGGCAGATGGATTCCTGAGCCGGGTTTTTGTTTCAGAGCTTGATTGATAATTCCCCTGCTTATGGAAATAATTCCCGTGCTTAGGAAAACTTAATCGGATGCTTAGGAAAACAAAATTCCCTGCTTAGGAAAATAAATCGCCTAAGCAGGGAATTGGATTCTGAAGAAAGGGACTTAACCAAATCCAATACTTGAGCTTAACGTTCGGAAATATATGTAGTTGCCGATTGCGGAGAACTTTCCTGTCGAGCCGCACCGCCGTTGTTGCGGGCTGTGAACTTCCAAATCTGTACGGAAACGGCAATTATCATATATTTTTTGTTGGGCGTAGTAATTTATTGTACTCCAATTGGTTTTACAGATATATCTTCTAGGGTTTTTAATTGTTCAGTCAAATTTTGACATTCTTTCTCTAATTTGCTCTTTTTTAATCTGTCCTTCCAAAGTTTATACAACTGAATTAAATTTTGAAATGAGTTTTCATTATCCTCGCATATAAAAGAAGCAATATCAAAATAAATACTTTCAACAGAGTTTACAAATGTCCGCCCTACGGATGAAAATGCAATTTCTTCATCAGCAACGCCTTTTACAAAATAAACTGAAAATGCCTCCATTGCGTTTATTACCATTAGTGATATGGTCAAAAGTTTAAATCTTTCTTCAATAGCTTTTTTATATTCTTCCTTTCCCATCTTATCAATGAGATATTTATTATTAAAATCTCCCACTTCGACTTTTATGCGTTTAATTTTCTTTTCTATCTCTAAGGCAAACATCTTATTATGAAGTGGAATTACCCTGGCCATATATATCTCTACTTGTTGAGCTGCTAATTTTGCAGCTTCTCTCTTTGAATTAATATATAGTGTCTTTTTAGTATAAATCAATTGGAAAATCCCAAATAATAGTGATAATAGAATCAATACACCACTTAAGTAGTATAAATTCTCAATCAAACTTTTTGAAGTATCAAATAAATCCATATTGTTATATTTTAAATTGTCATTTGCAGTATTAAAGATGCGGTGTTATTATTACGCCCAACGTTTAGCGTTTTATCCATCGTCCCCCCAAACCGGGGGAGCAAAGATAGAAAAAGATGTTTAAGAATCGGGAATAATTTTAGGAAAAAAAATTAGGGGGGATGGTGGATAAAACGAAGTTGGACTAAGCCGCCTGGCTATGGGTATTCTATTGTAGTTT
>CAIYZW010000030.1 GCA_903930725.1 uncultured Bacteroidota bacterium | reverse complement strand
GGCCAGTTCGCCATTTCGTCGTTGTTATTGATTTTTACTTTGCTGTCGAGATTTCCGGCACCAACACTGGTGGCCGCTTTGGTAAGTTTGATGAGCGGTTTGGTGATACGACGGGCAAATAAAAACGTAAGAATAAAAAATGCCACCGCCGTCAGCAATGTAAAAATGAGGATTGTGATGCGGAAACGGTCAACAGGTATCATGGCTTCCCTTTGGTCAATCTCGGCCAGAATTATCCAGTTTAAGCCCGGTACTTTGATTTTCGTAAAAGAAGAAAGTACACGTATGCCCCGGTAATCGAGACATTCAGCTATTCCGGTTTGACCACTGATCGCCTTTATTGCGGCAGGACTGTTTGTTTTAAGCTTTAGCAAATTCCCGCGCGAAAACCGGGATTCGCTCCTGAAAAGTTGATCTTCGCCAATAAGATAAGATTCGCCGGAAATGCCCAGGCCGCCATCGGCGTTGTATTCGAGCATAATATTATTGATGGCTTCGGGCGAAATTTCGAGCAAAATCATTCCTTTTGTCTCGATGATGCGGGCCGCCACGCACAATCCGCGGCCTCCCGATTCGGAGTAATCAAAAAAAGTCCCGTTTGGATGGCTTCTCAAACGTTCAAAAAGATGGGTAACATCAGTTGTTGGTGTTTCGGAAACCCTTGGGAAATTGATGGTATCATTATCCGAAATAATCATTTCGATCCCTTTTCCCTTTTGGCCGAAAACCTGCAACCGTTTGTAGTATCCGCATTTGCTGAGATATTGAATCAGATATTTATCAAAATCGTCACTAAAAACCGGCGGGTTGGGGTGTTGCGGTAAACTGGTTTCATCCACAATTTTTAAAAGGCGCCTGGCATCGTCGGAGCGGGCGATAAGTTCCGCATCGCGAATACGGTCGGTAAAAAAAGCTTCGATTTGTTTTTGCCTCACGGTACGAACGCTTGTAAGCTGATTGAATGTGCCTTCCATCAGTGCATTATGGGCGCTATAATACGAAAACACGCCAATAATCCCGATGGCTCCGGTACCGAGGAGCATAAAAAAAACAATGAGTTTTTCGTTAAGACTGATTTTGCGCATCGCGGCAAATTTACAAAAGAATACTTCGCACCGGCTTTCGGGTAAGTTTTGAAGTCCAAACTATTATCTTTGCTGGCAAAAAGTTAAAAAATGCCCATTAGTGTAATCAGCGTAAATATCTCCACCCAAAAAGGAACTATAAAAACGCCCGTTCCTGTAATTTTGATTGATGAGAAAGGTGTTTCAGGCGATGCCCATGCCGGCGACTGGCACCGTCAGGTGAGTTTGCTGGCAATCGAAAGCATCGAAAAATGGGGAAACCAGGCAAACAGAAAAGTTAAGTTTGGCGAGTTTGCCGAAAACATCACCACCCAGGGAATCGTGCTTTACGAAACTACCCCCGGCGACCGCCTGATTATTGGCGATGTTGAACTTGAAGTTACACAGATTGGAAAAAAATGCCACGGAACCGGCTGCGTCATTTTTAATGAGGTTGGAAACTGCGTGATGCCCAAAGAAGGCATCTTTGCGAAAGTAATCAAAACCGGCAGTGTAAAAGCTGGTGATGAAATCAGGTTGGTAAAAAGCTCGGAATATTTGAAGTAAAATATCCAATTTCGAATTAAAACAACAATGCCAAAAGTAAAAATACTATCCGTAAATACAGCCTCCGACCGGGGCAGGAAATTCCCTGTCGGAAAACTTATCCTCAACGAGACAGGTACCGAAGGTGATGCTCATGCCGGAACCATCAGGCAAATAAGCATGTTTAATATTGCTCATGCCGAATTATTTACCGCGATAACCGGAGCAAAACCAATGGAATATGGCCAATTTGCCGAGAACATCACCTTTAAAACCGACAATGTTGATGAAGTAAAAATCTTCGATCGTTTTGTTAAAGATGAGGTCAGTCTTGAAGTTACACAGCGGGGAAAGCCTTTTCATGATAAATTCCGTGAGCCGGGAAATTATGTAATGCCTCGTGAAGGAATTTTCTGCCGTGTTAAAAATGGTGGCATCCTCAAAGCTGGTGATGAAATGGTTTTTATCCCGAAAGTCTTTAAAGTCCGGATCATCACGCTCAGCGACCGCGCCAGC
>CAIYZW010000029.1 GCA_903930725.1 uncultured Bacteroidota bacterium | reverse complement strand
TTATCGAAGACGACGAAAATGGACTCACCGTGGAGGTTCCGACTTTTAAGGCCGATGTGAAGCGCGAAGCCGACGTGATTGAAGAGATTTTGCGGATTTACGGTTACAACAATATAGAGTTTCCTGCTGAACTCAGGTCGTCGCTGTCGTACATTTCGAAGCCGGATGCCGAGTTTTTGCAAAACCTTGTTTCGGATTATCTTACCGGAAATGGATTTTACGAAACGATGAATAATTCGCTTACAAAATCGGCTTATGCCGAAAAGCACAACGTGATTAAGACCGAAAATGACGTTAAAATTATGAATGCGCTTAGTTCCGATTTAAACGTCCTACGGCAAAACCTATTGTTTTCGGGGCTTGAGACCATTCTTTACAATTCTAACCGGAAAAATCAGGATTTAAAAATTTATGAGTTCGGGAAAGCCTATCATCAGGATGCGTCAAAGGCAAAACCGAACGATTCACTGGCCAAATTTGGTGAGGAGATGCATCTTTCGGTTTTCATTACAGGAAAAGTAAATAGCGAAAGCTGGTACCAGCCTCAGCGCGAAGCCGACATTTTTTATCTGAAGCAATTTGTGATGAATATTCTTAAAAAGCTTGGTTTAAATGCAACTTCATTAGTACAAAGCGAAATTAAAAATGAGGTTTTTGAGATAGGTTTGAAATTTGAATCCGGCAATAAAAAACTTATCGAACTTGGGAAATTAGACCAAAAACTGGTTAAAGCTTTTGACATAAAACAGGATGTTTTTTACGCCGATTTTAACTGGGCACTTGTGCTTCAATTGATGAAAAATCACAGGGTTCTGTACAAAGAAGTTTCCAAATATCCTGAAGTACGCCGCGATCTCGCCTTGCTGGTTGACCAAAGCGTGAAATTTGATGACCTTAAAAAGTTGGCTTATGAAACCGAAAAATTCATTTTAAAGGAGGTCAGTCTTTTTGATGTTTACGAAGGCGAAAGAATCGAAAAAGGTAAAAAATCGTATGCCCTCAGTTTTATTTTACAAGATGAAAAACGAACCCTTACCGATAAAATCATTGATAAAACGATGCAAAAATTGGTGGAGGTTTTTACAAATAAATTTAATGCAGTTTTACGTTAATTTTTAAAAATGGAAAAAGAAAGAAAGTACTCAGTTAATCCCGCCGGCGAAAAATTCCCCATTCCCCTAAAAAGTGAATACGGTGAAGAATATGAACGCATCAAAAAACTAAGCGATGAAGCACGCAGCCAGGGGAAAGAAATTGTGGTAGTTATGGGCGTAGGCTTTGTGGGTGCTGTAATGGCTGCCATCGTTGCCGATACCGTGGATAAAAACGCCACTCCGAGCAAATTTGTGATTGGCTGCCAGCGGCCGAGCGAGCGCAGTTATTGGAAAATTCCCATGCTCAACCGCGGTGAATCGCCTGTAAAAGCCGAAGACCCAAATGTTGAGTTATTAATTGGCAGGTGCGTAAAAGAGAAACGCACGCTTGTTGCCACTTTTAACAGCGACGTTCTGGAACTTGCCGACACCGTGGTTGTTGATGTTCAGTGCGACTACCAGAAAAAGCAACTCGGTAACATGCGCACT
>CAIYZW010000028.1 GCA_903930725.1 uncultured Bacteroidota bacterium | reverse complement strand
TTTTTTATTTCCTGAAATAATTCCGCTCCTTTTGGAGGTTATCCGCTCCTTTTTTCATCCGAAAAAGGGTAAAATTGGACAGGTGGGCGACAATTTTAGCAGGAAAACCGGCAGCATGTAATCATTATCCGAAAATTTCTTTCCAAAACAGGCCTTTGTAAGGTGTTGTAAATAAGCCGTGTCTAAATTTTCGCCAGGCTTTTGGCGAAATTTTAGACTTGCTTTTGTTGCACGCCATTTTTTTTGTACATTCATTTGCAGGCTGATTTTACGTTTCAAAATTTCCATCAAATTATAAACTGTTAAAAAATAAAAGTATGACATCTTTATCCATTGGATTTAACAAAGCTATCCGGCAACAACGAATTCCATTTTTCCTGCTATCTGATTACTTTAGTAAAGCTACTTCTGATAATCCCGGCAAATATGGAATCAATCAACGCAAACAACAACGTTGGCATAAAACCAAGTTTACAACGTTTGCAATGCTGGCGATAATGCTGGCCTTTTTGTTTGCACAACCTGCAGGTGCGCAAACCTTCAATAGTGGCAAATGGGTTCCAAATGCTCAAGTTCGGGCCGTTGCTACTGATGCAACCTACACCTATTTTGGTGGAGATTTTACTTCGGTATGTCCGCCAAATGCCCGGTACGGGGCAAAGTTGACCACTACTACGGTTATCCCTGATGTGACTTTTCCGGCGGTTAATGGTCCTGTAAATGTTTGCGTACCCGATGGAAGCGGTGGATGGTACATTGGCGGGACATTCACCCAGGTTGGGGCGCTTACCCGGAATAACCTGGCTCAGATAAATTCAAGTGGAAGTGTAACCTCGTGGGATCCAAATGCAAATAATACCATAAACGCAATTACAATTGACGGTAGCAATATTTATGTTGGCGGAAGTTTTACCTCCATTAATGGTGCAACTACCCGTAACCGCCTGGCAAAACTTAACAATACTGATGGCACAGCCGATGCAACCTGGAACCCAAATGCCAATAATACAGTTTATGCAATTGCAGTGAGTGGCAGCATCATTTATGTGGGTGGAATATTTACCACCATCAATGGGGCAACCACCCGAAACCTCTTAGCAAGACTTAATAATACAAATGGCACTGCCGATGCTCTGTGGAACCCGAATGTTAATACCGTAAATACTGTTGTAACCACAATAGCTATTAGTGGTACCGATATTTATATTGGCGGAAGCTTTGATCAAATTCATGGCTATAACCGCAATGGATTGGCAAAAATGCTCACAACAGATGCAAATGGCTCTATTGATATAACATGGGCAGCTTCTCTTCAGAGCCTCGATACTGCCTTTGCTATTGCAATCAGTGGCAGCGATATTTATGTTGGCGGACATTTTTCCTTAATCTCCCCTTCTGTCAGGAACCGACTGGCAAAGCTAAACAACACCACCGGTGCGGTAAATGCCACCTGGGACCCAAATGCTAATGGCACTGTTTATTCGATAGCGATAAGCGGCAGCGATATTTTTGTTGGAGGAGGTTTTACCACCATCAACGGCACTACAACACGTAACTATCTTGCAAAACTGAACAATACCAATGGCACAGCCGATGCAACCTGGAACCCAAGCGCCGGTAATGCTGTAAAAACGATTGCAAGCAATAGCACAGATCTTTATATTGGCGGAAAATTTACAGGTGTCGGTGCTACGATAAATAGGATAGCAAGGTACAATAATTCCGACGGCAGCCTTGATGCAGCCTGGAATCCGGATGTGAACAACACTGTAAAAGCGATTGCTCTAAGTGGAAGCGATATTTATATTGGCGGAAGTTTTACCACTGTTAATGGCTCAACTACACGTAACCGACTGGCAAAACTAAGCAATGCCAGCAGCACAGCGGATGCTACCTGGAATCCTAACGCTGGAAATACTGTCAATACAATATCAATCAGCAGCAGTGATATTTACGTTGGTGGGAGTTTTACCACCATCAATGGCGCAACTACCCGTAACCGCCTGGCAAAACTGAACAATACCAACGGTAACGTTGACGCCACCTGGAACCCGGACGCAAATAACGAGGTATATGCAGTTGCAATCAATGGCAGTGATATTTATGTGGGTGGAGCATTTACTTTAATTCATACATCCCCTTTCCATAATTGGTTGGTGAAACTCAATAATACTACTGGTGCAATCATAACAGCATGGGATCCATACCCGGACCAGGCTGTCTACACAATTGCCTTCAACAGCAATTATGTTTATTTTGGCGGTCGCTTTTCTACCGTCAATGGGATGGCAAATTCCCGAAAACAACTTGCAAAAGTGAATAATACCACTGGCACGCTCGATGCCAGTTGGAACCCCATTGTTGGGAATAATTTCGTTTACTCAATTGTAATCAGCGGAGGCTATATTTATGCTGGTGGGGCATTTACCACCATCAATGGATCGACTACCCGAAACCATATGGTTAAACTGAATAACACTAACGGCATTGCTGAATCGTGGGATCCTAATTTCAACAACGACGTTTACGCTCTTGCCAGCAATGGAACCAATCTTGCCATCGGCGGCGCTTTTGGCACGCAAGGTGGTTTGCCACAGAATTATTTCGCTGACTATCAGATATGCGACATCAACATCAGCAGCCAATCAACCAGCGCCCAAACACAACCGCGGCTTGGTACTTTTAGCCCAATTACGATAACTACAGTTGGAACAGTATCTGGTTATCAATGGTACAGCAACACCACTGCTGCCAATTCGGGAGGAACTTCGCTTGAATCGGCCAACGGGGCACAAACCGGCAGTTTCACTCCACCTACATCTGCTGTTGGAACCCGCTATTATTATTGTATCGTTACCGGAACTTGCGGAACTGCCACAAGTGAAGTGTCGGGCGCATTTGCTGTTACTGCAATTACCATTACCTGGGATGGCTCCGAAACTACCGACTGGAATACCGCTGAAAACTGGAACATCAATGTGGTTCCTACAGTTTATGATAATGTAATAGTACCAGATGTCACCAACGATCCAACAATATTTCCGGCGGTTGAAGCCAGTTGCAACAATCTTACTGTTAACAGCGGTGCCATACTTACCATCGAAAGCGGGGGATCGCTCATCCACAATTCCAATGGTGTACCAGCAACCGTTAAACGGATTATCACAGGGAGTAACAATCTTACGCAATATAAATATCATTTTGTTTCGATACCAACCTTGTATGATCCTCCATTATCCAATCTGTTTTTAGGCTCCTACCTCTACGATCTTGATCCAACAAAACAAATAAATCCACCTACCAATCCTGATTATGGCAAATGGATTGGATTAGATATCCCAACCAATACTACTTTAGTATCCAACAAAGGTTACATGGTTTATTATCCGGGTGCTTCCAAAGAATACACTTTCACCGGAGAATTGTACAACGGAGCCTTCGCTTATTCGCTCATTGGACATTCAGGAACTGGGGTATATACTTTTAATCTGATACCCAATCCTTACCCATCGGCCATGATTTGGAATACGGCCGATGGCGCGGCGTGGAACAAAACGGCAAGCGTAGGCGGAACCTGCTACATCTGGAATGCTGTAGCAGGAAACTACACTAATCTTGCTTCATCAGCCACATCGTACATACCGGCTGGTCAGGCTATGATGGTA
>CAIYZW010000027.1 GCA_903930725.1 uncultured Bacteroidota bacterium | reverse complement strand
ATACGGCCTGTGGCATCCTGAAGTTCGACAAAAGAAGCGGCTCCCATGATGCGGCGGCTCATGATGCGGCCAGCAATGCTCACCTTTGGGTAAGCGTTTTTTTCGGGATAATTTTCGAGGATTTCATTTGATGTAACGTCAACTTCAAAAGTATCGGCGGGGTAAGGATTTATGCCTAATACCATGAGTTCTTTAAGCGATTCACGCCTGATTTGTTCCTGTTCTGAAAGTATTTGAGCCATTTTTATAATTTTGCGCAAAGATAAAAAGATTGTTCAAGTTAAAAATTATCAGCGTATTGGAAATTTAAAATCAACCAGCAGCAATTATCAAAGGCGATCTGAATAAAAATCAAAACCAAAAACTAAAGTTAAATGCCCGAAAATTATCCAGAAAAAAACAACTACCCAAAGGTGAGCATTGCTGGCCGCATTATGAGCCGCCGCATCATGGGAGCTGCTTCTTTTGTCGAACTTCAGGATGCCACAGGCCGCATCCAGCTTTATTTTAAACGCGACGATATTTGCCCTGGCGACGATAAAACAATGTACAATGTCGTTTTTAAACGCTTACTCGATTTTGGCGATATCATTGGTGTACAAGGTTTTGTTTTCGTCACCCAGATGGGCGAGATCACAATCCATGTTACCGAATTTAAACTACTTAGCAAAAGTTTGAAGCCTTTGCCCGTTGTTAAAGAAAAAGATGATAAAATTTATGACGCATTTACTGATCCCGACCAGCGTTACAGGCAACGTTATGTTGATTTAATTGTAAATCCGCACGTTAAAGATGCTTTTCTGAAACGTACAAAAATGATGAATTCGATCAGAGAATACCTCAACGGAAAAGGTTATCTCGAAGTGGAAACACCTGTTTTGCAGCCATTGTACGGCGGAGCGGCTGCCCGGCCTTTCAAAACACACCACAATGCCCTCGACATAACTTTGTATTTGCGGATTGCGAACGAGCTTTATCTGAAACGCCTGATTGTTGGCGGATTTGATGGCGTTTACGAATTTTCGAAGGATTTCCGCAATGAAGGCATGGACAGGTTTCATAATCCCGAATTTACACAGATTGAGCTTTATGTGGCTTACAAGGATTACGAATGGATGATGAACCTGGTGGAGGAAATGGTCGAAAAAGCTGCGATTGATATTCACGGCACGACTTTGCTCAAGGTTGGGCAAAATGAAATTGATTTCAAACGCCCCTGGAAAAGATTTACCATGTTTGGCGCCATCGCGCATTTTACCGGAATTGATATTTCGGAGATGAACGAACCGGAACTTATCGAAGTTGCGCATAAACTGGGCGTTAAGATAGATCCTTCCATGGGAAAAGGAAAACTGATTGATGAGATTTTTGGAGAAAAATGTGAGCCAAATCTCATCCAGCCAACTTTTATTACCGATTATCCTGTTGAGATGTCGCCTTTGGCAAAAAAGCACCGCACTAAAGAAGGCCTGGTAGAACGCTTCGAGGCTATTTGCAACGGAAAAGAGCTGTGCAATTCGTTTTCGGAACTTAACGACCCCATTGACCAGCGTAAACGTTTCGAAGACCAGTTGGAGCTTGGTAAACGTGGCGATGAAGAATCAATGGTTCTGGATGAAGATTTCCTGCGTGCCCTCGAATATGGGATGCCCCCAACCGCAGGCCTCGGCATTGGTATTGACCGCCTTGCCATGATTATGACAAATTCAAACTCCATCCAGGATGTTTTGTTTTTCCCGCAAATGCGTCCCGAAAAAGTACAGGAACTGCCAACTCCGGCCGATTTTATCGCCATTGGTGTTCCCGAAATCTGGGCTGAACATGTTATGAAAGCCGGCTATGCCACACCTGAAGACTTTAAAAACGCGAAACCTACTCAAATTCATCAAACGTTAAACGGCTATCGTAAAAAGAACAAACTCGACATTGCAGCACTGCTTTTGGAAGATGTTGAAGGCTGGCTAAAAAATGCCTGATGTTTCGGTATTTTTGGATTTATCGCTGAAAATACTAATAATACATCTTGACCAGCGGGGTTTTAAATGAACCAATTACACTTTCGGTGCTGATTTATAGTTATATTTTGCTTTTGGGTTTTCTTTGGCAGAATTTTTGTAAAAAACCAGCCCGGTTTCATTTCCAAAGATTTGAGTCCAACTTTTTGCAACATTTTAATTTTTGTTAAATATTTATCATACAATAAGTTGATAAATCAGGCAGTTTGTTGAAAATATTACTTTTGCACCTTGCTTGAAAAAAATTCATCTAAATACAAATTAAAAAATCGAAATTTTATTATGAAAACTAACATCCTCAAAAAGATGCGGACATTTTTAACACTAAGTTTAATTTTATTGGCTTTTGGTGTTTTTGCTCAGGACATCAACAAAGCTGGCGAGATTTTTAATGCTGGCAACCAAGCTCTTAAAGATGGAAATTCATTACTTGCCCTCGAGAATTATGAGCAGTGTATCGAAATGGCCTCCAAATTAGGAGCTGAGGGCGAACAAATCGTAAACGGTGCAAAGGCGCAAATCCCAGGACTTTACGCTAAAATTGCTGCCGATGACTACAAAGCCGGCAACACCGAAAAAGCGATTACTGAATATGAAAATGCTATAAAATTTGGCGAATTATACGGAACGCCCGAAATCGTGGCAAAAGCAAAAGAAAATATGCCAAAGCTTTATTATGCCCAGGGCAACAGTCTTTACAAAAGCGAAAAATTTGCCGAAGCCCTTACAAGTTATCAAAAATCACACGATTTGGATCCAAAATATGTTCCTTCGATTTTTGGAATGGGCATTGCCAATAATAAATTGAATAATCTCGATAAAATGGATGAGATTTTTACCGAAGGTCTTGTGGTTGCTAAAGAACAAGGCGACACCAAGATGGTTGATAAATTCAATCAAACTGCCAAAAAAGTTTTACAGGCCGAGGGGGCAACAAAACTTCAGGCTCAGTCATGGGACGTTTCGATTAAATATTTGAACATGGCTTTAAAATATGACGAAACCAATAAAGACATTTATTACTACCTGGGTTTGGCCAATAATGGATTAAAAAAGTGGGACGAAGCCATTGCAGCAACTCAAAAAGGAATTGATTTAAGTGCAGCCGAAAATGATGAATTTAAGGCAAAATTTTATTTCGAAATGGGTAACGCCTACAAAGGAAAAGCACTTAACGACAAAGCTTGTGAAGCTTTTAAAAGTGCAGCTTTTGGCCGTTTTGCCGAGAATGCAAACTATGAAATTAAAACAACACTCAAATGTAAATAGTTGTTTATAAGATTTTTAATAAGGAAAAGTCGGAGAAATCCGGCTTTTCTGTTTTAATAGGTCATAAATCTCCATAAATCAGATCCACCGAAAAACAATAAAGTGGTCAGGAAGTCTGAAAATGAAACCACTTTAAACCAGTACAAACCCAGCATTTATTCTAAATGAGAAGAATGGTAAAGAGAGAAAATAATTTCCGGTTGCGGATTACCGAAAACTGCCGGGACTTTAAAAAGTTAATGTAAAAATGGTTCCTTCATCCGGTTTCGATCTAACCGAAATATTGCCTTTATGAAGGTGCATGATTTGCCTCGACAAACTTAATCCAATGCCGGAACCGTGCGTTTTTGAAGTAAAAAATGGCATAAAAATCTTATCCATAATATCGGGTTTTATCCCGTAGCCATTGTCGCGTATTTCGATTTTTATTTTATTGTTAACCTCCGACGCTATCATCTTGATAATTGGTTCTTCCTTGTCTTTTACAGCGTCAACAGCATTAAGCAAAAGGTTGATAATCACCTGGTCAATAAGGTCTGGATCGGCAGTAATCATCAGTTCTTCGGGCATTATTTTGTAAGAACAGTCAATTTTAAGCTGTTCGATTTTTGGCATAAGCAATTGCTCTGCATTTTCAAAAATCTGCCGTACCTTAAAATACCTGAAATTTGGTTTTGGAATCCTGGTGAGGTTCCGGTAAATTTCGACAAAATTAAGCAAGCCCTGGCTTCGCTTCTCGATTGTATTGAGGGCACTTTGGATGCTTTCGACATCTTCGGCATCGAGTTCGTTCATTGTAACTTTTTCCTCGTTTTCTTCGTTGAGTAACATCCCGCGAACTGTGCCTGCCAGCGACGAAATGGGTGTAATCGAATTCATAATTTCGTGGGTAAGAACCCTGATAAGCTTTTGCCACGATTCGATTTCCTTTTCTTCGAGTTCGTTATGGATATTCTGAAGCGAAATCAGTGTAAATTCCTCGCCCCTCATCCTGAATTGCGTTGCGTTTATCGAAAGTTGAAGCAATTCGTCATCAATAAAAACTTTAACAAGTATTTTGCTGCCAGCCTTCATTCGCAGGAGCTGTTCAGGCAGGTCATCTTTTACTTTTTTGAGGTCGCTTATGTTTTTGATGTGCTTAATCCTAAATAAATCGGAAACGGCTTTGTTGTACTGGTCAACTTTTCCATCAGCCTTATAAGCGATCATTCCAATGCTAACATGCTGTATTACTGTAAGAAGATAATTCAGGTGCTCTTCTCTTTCGGAGCGGTACTTCTTAAACTCTGAAATTATTTCGTTAAAGGAATTGTTCAGTTCTTCAAAACTTTTCCCAAGTCCCTGATCGGTAAAGGAAGTCGAAAAATCGGCATGACGAATGCTTTGCAAAAAACCGGTGAGCTTGCGATTTGTCTGTTCGACATACATAATAAGTGTAAAAATCTGATAAACAAGCAACAAGCCCAAAATTACCGCACTAACCGTGTATCTTGTGTTAAAAAACAGATAAACAAGCAACAATACCGAGGTAATCAGCATGATTACCCTGATAATAATATTTAACCGGAAGCTTTTAAAGACCATATTTTTCGATTCTACGGTACAACGAGGCTCTTGTAAGCCCAAGTTCCTTTGCTGCTTTGCTGATATTTCCGCCGTGCTTATCAATCACTTTGCGGATGAGTAAACGTTCTGCATCTTCGAGGTTGTAATTGTCGGGCTCTAAGCCTTCCGCTTGGTCGTCCATTTGTGAAAGAAAGAAATCCTGTGGTTGAAGGATATTTGATTCGCTCATGATAACAGCGCGTTCGACAGCATGTTGCAGCTCTCTTACATTGCCGGGCCAATGATGCTTTTCGAGCCTTTTCATGGTCGAAGCATTCAGTCGCTTAACTGGCATTTTGTATTTTTTACAATAAATCTGAAGAAAATGATCAACCAAAGGGCTAATATCATCAATCCGATCGCGCAAAGGCGGAATATTTAGTTCGACAGTGTTGATGCGATAAAGCAGATCCTGCCGGAATTTACCTTCTTTAACCATCTGATAAAGCGGCATATTGGTGGCACAAATCAGCCTCACATCAATCGGGATTTCTTTATTTGTCCCCAATCGCACAACCTTGCGGCTTTGCAGGACTGATAATAGTTTAGATTGAAGGCTAAAAGATAAATTCCCGATTTCGTCCAGGAAAATCGTACCTTTTGAAGCTGCTTCAAAACGGCCTGCACGGTCTTCTTTGGCATCGGTAAAGGCTCCTTTTTTAAATCCGAACAACTCACTTTCAAAAAGACTTTCGGAGATGGCGCCCAGGTCAACGCTGATAAAAACCTCGTCGCGACGACGGGACGCTTTATGTATAGCGCGGGCAATCAGTTCTTTGCCTGTTCCGTTTTCGCCTAAAATTAAAATGTTGGCATCGGTAATGGCAACTTTTTTAACGGTATTTAAAACCTGTTCCATGGGCAACGAACTTCCGATCATAATTTCGTAACCCTGATCCTGACCTGCGATTAAAACTTTTTGCTTGGATTTCAGATCTTCAAATTCCTGCTTGGAACTTCTTACCTTTAGGTTTACCATGATGGTAGCCAGCAGTTTTTTGTTATCCCACGGTTTAAGGATAAAGTTTGTAGCACCTTCTTTGATCCCCTGAACAGCAAGCTCGATATCGCCGTATCCTGTAATGAAAATAACCACTGCCGCCGGGTCAATTTCGAGGATTTTATTAAGCCAGTGAAAACCTTCCTTGCCACTTGTTGCATCCCTAGAAAAATTCATGTCGAGCAGAATCACATCATAATTCTCGGCTTTGAGCAAATTTGGAATATTTGTCGGGTCTTTTTCGGTATGAACGATTTTAATATGCTGCTTTAAAAAGAGTTTTGCCGCTAATAACACATCCTGATCGTCGTCCACTATCAGAATTTTTGCTTCTGCTTTATCCATAACCGTAATTTATTTACCTGTAAATCTAACTTAAAATCTTAAAATAGAATTCGATATCTTTAGTTTTAGTTCTTTATGAGTGATTCAAAATCTTTAAAAAACCTTCTCAAAATAATTCTGATTGTTTAATTTGCCGCTCATGGTCAAGAAGCAGGCGTTTGCGTTCAAGTCCACCGGCAAACCCGGTCAGCGAGCCATTTGTGCCAATTACCCGATGACATGGAATAATGATTGGGATTTTGTTTGTTCCGTTAGCCCTTCCAACTGCCCGTATCGCTTTTGGATTTCCCATTTTCTTTGCCAGATCACCGTAGGTTGTAGTTTCTCCGAAAGGAATATTTTTAAGCATTTCCCAAACCTGATGCTGAAATGTGGTTCCATCAGGATTTAGAGCAACATCAAAACTTGTCCGCTGGTGGCTAAAATATTCATTCAACTGGTTGATTGCCTGTAATAAATGATGATTTGAAATGATGTGCACCGATAAATCTTCAGGTGTTGATGAAAACCCGATCTGTTTAATTCCACTATCATCGGCTGATAATTTCAACCAGCCTACAGGTGAGAAAAGATAAGCAGTTTCGACCTTCATAACTTCCGGATTATTACATAAAAAATGACCAGAAAACCAACATTTGTAATTTTCGGCTAAGATATAGGATTGTTCGCATGTGTACAAAAAAATGAACGCTACTGAACAAAAAAAAGTGCTGGTATTTCGCTTACAATTCCTTACATCTGAATTTCAGTGCTTTATGATAAATGGCATAGTATTCGTAAAAATGCCGCCCAAAAATAAATGTATGGATCGAATTATTGAGAAGAAGACGTGGACATTAAAAAAAATGCTAACAATCGGCATTGCGGCGGCCCTTGGGTTGTCGCTGATTTATCTGTTGGTTTTCAGAGATAAACAAAGCAGGTTGTACATCGAAGAATCTCAATTATCGGTAGCCGAAGTAAAACTGGATCGCTTTCAGGAATTTATCCCTGTGGATGGTGTTGTTTATCCAAAAACCACCATTTTCATTGACGCCGTTCAGGGAGGAACAATCGAGGACGTTTTTGTTGAAGATGGTGCCATCCTTCAAAAAGGAGATGCCATTCTTAAACTTGTAAATGCCGACATGGAGCTTCAGTATATGGATCAGGAAACCAGAATGTACGATGCCATTAATAACCTGCAAAATTCAAAAGTCAGCCTCGAACGAAGTAAATTTAGCAGGCAACTCGAAATTGTAAGTCTCGAGTCGCAGATTGACCGCGTAAAACTCGATTTTATCAGAAAACAACAACTACATAAAGATGCCCTGATTTCGGATAAAGAATTTGAAGACGCCAAACGCGATTATGATCTTACTTTGAAACAGTTGCAAATTTCGCTTGAGCTGCAAAGGCTCGATTCGCTTTCGATGGTAGAACAATCGAAGCAAATCAACAATTCGATTGACAGGATGCACAACAACCTGAGCCTTTTAAACAAAAATCTTCAAAACCTGATTATAAAATCACCTGCAACTGGCAAACTCTCTTCATTTAGCGTCGAAATTGGACAAACAAAAACAGCCGGCGAACATCTTGGACAAATTGACATGATGGAAGATGGTTTTAAACTTCGCGCCAATATTGATGAGCGCTACATTTCGACAGTTTTTATCGGGCAGGAAGCCGAATTTGATTTTGCCGGAAATACTTTCCAGTTGGAGATTATGAAAATTTATACCGACGTAAATAATGGTTCTTTCCAGGTTGATCTTAAGTTTACCGGACAGGAGCCAAACGGTATAAAACGCGGACAGACAGTTCAGTTACGGCTAAAATTCAGCAGCGCCCGTGAAGCTATTATTGTAAAACGAGGTGGTTTTTTCCAGGAAACCGGCGGCAACTGGATTTATGTTATTGATCCTTCGGGTAAGTTTGCCATAAAAAGAAACATTCGGTTAGGCCGTCAAAACACCAATTATTACGAAGTTATGGAAGGCCTTCAACCTGGCGAAAAGGTAATTGTTTCGTCGTACGAATCGTTTGGTAAAAAAGATAAACTGGTTTTTAAGTAGCCAAACTAACATGGTTCGATTGACGAAGCTGATCAAAATCAGGCTTTAATCAGAATATTGAAGGAATTCCCAAATGTGATTATTCAAATCTGTAGCCAACGGTAAACATCAGATTGAAATTTTCGAAATCGTTTTTAACCGGGTTTACAACAACGTTTTCGGTTCCATAAAGGAAATATTTTGATGAAGATTTTGACCAGGCAAAAGCTGCATCAAAATAATATTCCTCTGCCCTGAATCCAAACCCTGCCGAATAAGTCTGCAATTTTGCATCATTTATCCCCGATTTAAATGGGCTTCCATAATTTGAATAACCACCACGAACCTGCATCAAGCCAAGCCGCCATTCGGTGCCAAGTCTAATATTATTTGCATTTGTAAAATAGTTTTTAATATCTGCATTTTTATCAAAAAAGCCATCATCTGATGCCCTTAATTTTGCTTTTGAATAATCAACATATTCCCAATCTAAGCTAACCAAACCACGGTTTCCAATGATGAAAGCGGCGCTGGCAATAGTTCTCCATGGAGTTTGTAGCTTGTAGTCATAATTACCGGAAGGTGAATTTGCGTAATAATAATAATCCGGATTTTTGTAATAGGCTTTTATGCCCGAATTCCAGCCATCGTGCATGTTATTATACCATGAAGGCGAATGATAAGCGAGTCCAAGCCGTAACCAGGGCATCACTTTAGCAATTGCTCCAACTTTAATATTGAAGCCAGATCCTTTGGTTTCAAGGCTTTCGCGAAGGGTAAACTCTTTTAAATCTTTCTCTGTATTCTGATTGATCTCGGTAAAGGAAGAAGTCCTGAAATACCTGATGTAAGGAAATCCTAAGGTAGCCCCAAAATAAAACTTGTCGCTTACATTCAGCCCACCCGACAAAACCCACTCGTTCATCGAGCCGTCGGTTTCTATGGATTTACGCTGCAAAGTACTCGTAAAACCTCCGAGATAATCGTATGCATCCAAGTATGGGAAATTACTTTGGCCTGGGATCGTATCAATAAGATATGTATCAAAAGCCAGCCTTGTGTCAAAATTATTCAGGCCTTCAGGATTTAGGCCGTTAGAATATTCAAGGTAAGCATCCAAAAGTGAATTTTGGCTGTTTATTCCCTGGATTTGAACCCGGTTATTAAAATCCTTTAACCTGTTAAGCCCAAAACCAAACTGGAAATTCTTAATTGGCAAGCGATCCAGACGATCAACGGGAGCAACTGACAAAACTATCCCAACATTTCCAAGTGCAAAATTATTGCTGCCATCATCCAGGCTCATTCCATTATAAGCGCTTTTGGCGCCTGTAAATGAGAGCATCGGAGTAATCGAAAAATCTGACTTTTTATACAACCCAATCCCTGCCGGATTGCTGCTTAAGGAGGTAAAATCGGCACCAACGGCACCGTAAGCTCCTCCAAGTCCGGTATAACGGGCTGTTCCAGTTAAAAAAGTGCTGGAATAGCGAAGTGCATCTTCTGCATTTTGAGCTTTCAAAACGATTCCAACAAAAAAAACCAATCCCACTGTTAAAATGAAATTTCTCATTTTATCAAAATTTTATTGATTAAAAAATAAAGTAAAGATTTTATTGAACCCTACCTACGTCCGCTTCCTCCTCCTGAGGATTTTGTAGATGATCCACCTGATGAACCGCCAGAGGAACTACCTGATGAACGGCTTGAGCCGCCTGATGGAGAAACACTGCTACCACCTGATCTTGCAGGAGTTGAGCTGCCACCACCCGAACGTGTCGGTGCTGAATAACTGCTTCCCGACCTTGCCGGTGTAGAACTGCCACTACCCTGTTTTGAAGGGCTGATGTTATTACCATTCGTCCGCGCCGGAGTCGAAAAACTATTGTTCGACTTTGAAGGTGTGTAATAACTTCTCGACTTTTCAGGTTGAGCCTGCGTATTTGAGTTCCTGGTATTTGTTTTTTCAGGTTGAATGTTTGACCTTGTATTTCGTGAATCGGGCACGGTGTACTCGTTGCTCGAACGCGGTTTATTGTAGTTGGGCGAACTGTAATTTTTTGGTTGTGTATTGCGCTGGACTTCGGTGGTAGCAGGTTTTGCGTATTTTTTGGTACGCGAAGTTACACCGGTTTCGTTGCTGTTTGCTGCGGGTTTTGCATATTTTGTTCCTCCGGTAAGATTTTCCTGAGATCTTACATTTCGCTGAACATTATTGCCTTCCTGAGATATGCTGGCTGGTTTGGAAATCTTTTGTGCTTCGATTTCACCGTTTGTGCGTTCATTTCTTGTCGAAATTTCCTGTTGATTTTTAGGATTTGGCGTAACATTGGAACCATCACCAGGTCTATTAAGTTTTTCTGATTTTATATCTCCCGAAACTCCACCTGATATCGTGGTAATTTCATTAGCCTGAATATTCCTGGAATCCCTGGCATTTTGTGTTGTTGTTTTTGTTGCAGAAGTGCCGCCAATAACATCACCACCTCCTATCCTGCTTTCACGACCCGATGAATTGCCTGTTGGGTTCATTCCCTGTTCATCAAGGCCACCAACTCTTGACTGACGATTATCAGAACCGGGACTTATCAGGCTTCCGCTCCGTGAATTGCGCGGACCATAATAACTGCCTGAAGTATAATCATCTCCGGAAGGATAGTATCCACCACCTCCGGCGTAATATCCATTCCAAAAACCATTGTTGTAACCAGCCCAATAACTACCACCATAATAGGAATAAGGCGAATACCATGAGTACCAGGGGTCGTAGTAAAATGGATCGTAATAATAAGGATATCCCATGCCCCAACCAAAATTCATCGAAAAACCAGAGTAAGGCATTCCCCATCCATAACCCATGGACATTCCGAATCCTGAATAGGGCGAGTAACCTATGCCGGTGTAAATGGGTGAGTAATATCCGCAATCATAGCAGGAGCCGTTAAAACGGTTTATCCTTGAAGCATAATCGTAATCATAATAATCGTCGGAGCCATCTTCGATATAATAATACTCATCGGACGAATCGCCGGAAGGAGCAGGAAGGGCTTCGGTTGAGGAGGCTGATGAGTTTACATTTGAATTATCCTGACTTTCGACATATTTAACTTCTGGATCGGATGTTTGTGTAAACCGCTCTCCTTCGGCATTATTACCATAGTTTAGTCCTGATTCACTTTTTCCATCGGAAAGAGTTGCTGCGTTTCCTGAGGCAGATTT
>CAIYZW010000026.1 GCA_903930725.1 uncultured Bacteroidota bacterium | reverse complement strand
TTAAAATATTTCTTTGATGTTATAATTATAGTGAAATAATTTGTACGGAAGTTCATCCACCCCAAATAAAATTTTGATGAAAGAATTAAATACAAAAAATATTCCGAAGAGTGTTCTGTTTTCATCACTTATATTTTTTTTAATTGCATTTATTGTATTTAATATTTCAAACTCATTTTCAATTGATTCAAAAAAAGAGTATGGTGCAACATTTGAAAAATATGCCGAAGCGATATCCGGAAATATTATAGCTAACGAGGTTGCACGCTCGGAATTATTATATTCAGCAAGGGCATTATTTGAATCAAGTGATAGTGTTATGCGAAACGAGTGGCAAACATATTCAAACGCACATTCTCTTAGAAAGTCTGACACAGATTCTCCGCTTTACCCGCTTTACGGGCTTTTTTATGCTCCCAGAGTTTTGTCTCGAAATCTTAATTCATATGTTGCTGGAGTTCGTAACGACAAGACAGTTCCGGAACTTGATTTGTCAAAATATACAGTGATTTCAGAATCTACATCAACTGAGTATTATCCAATTCACTATCTTGAGACACGTGAAGGAAAGCAATCTCTTCTTGGTTTTGATATCTCATCAGTTGTGTCAGTGAATAAAATACTGAATGTCTCGCTTAAAAATGATGTCGTTAAGTTTACTTTATCAACTAAGCTCGGCATGGCTAATGACGCATATCTTATATATGTACTTCCGCTTTTTAAAAATGGAAGTCCACATAGTACAGCAGAGGAGAGGGATATGAATCTGATTGGTTATATCGGCGCTTTATATAAGAAAACTGATATATATATTCATAACAAGCAGGTATTTGGCGAGCTTCTAAGTTCGATTAATTTAAAAGTAATTGATGGGGCGGATTCTGAAAATGGATCACTATTGTATGAAAGCAAGTCAAAATCTTCTGTAAATTCAGGAAAGGTCCCGCTTTTCTCAGTAATTAAGAACTCCAAACCAGAGGGATCTTATTATATTCAATTTTCAAGTACACCAGAATTAGATGCGCTAGTAAACAATGATTTGACCTCAAGGTTAGTGATATATATGGGTATTTTATTTGCATTTTTGTCGGCAATTTACGCGTATACACTTTTAGATGCGAGAAGAAAAGCAGAAGACCTTGCCGGAATAATTACAAAAGATTTAAGAGAAAAGGAGGTCGTTCTTGAACAAAGCGAGGCAGATTTAAAAAATGTTATTTTTGGTTCTAATGCTGGAACATGGGACTGGTATATAAAAACTGGTAAGGTTACATTCAATGAACGTTGGGCAGAAATCTTAGGCTACACACTTGCAGAACTAGAACCAGTAAGTATTAAAACATGGGAGACACTAGCGCACCCAGATGATCTCAAGGAATCTGATAGGCTTCTTAATGAGCACTTTGAAGGAAAGACTGAGTTTTACTCATTTGATTCACGAATGAAGCACAAGGACGGCTCATGGGTCTGGGTTACAGATCGTGGCCGCGTTGTTGAGTGGGATGAGGCCCATAAACCTGTCCGAATGACAGGAACTCACATTGATATCACTAAGCTGAAGGAGATTCAGAAATCATTAGAAGAAAGCGAGGAAAAGTTCAGAGCATTATTTGAGCGCAGCTCCGCGGTAATGTTACTGATTAATCCTGATGATGGGAATATTATCGATGCAAACCAAGCAGCAGAAAATTTTTATGGTTGGACTATTTCACAGCTTAAAGAAATGAGTATTAGACAAATTAATACACTTGACCCAAATGTTGTTTCAC
>CAIYZW010000025.1 GCA_903930725.1 uncultured Bacteroidota bacterium | reverse complement strand
TTGTAAATACTTACCCAAACGAATGGGTCGAAACAAACACTGCTGCCAGTTATGGCGGAAACCGTTATTTTAAGCCTGCTTCAAAAGCTCCCGGAATTTATGCCATGAATGGTTCTGCAGGAGCCGTTTTTCCGGAAGATTACAACGAAGCCGGTTCAATGTGGGATCATTTAGAGAGGAACAATATCAATTTTTTCAACTTTGGTTTTGGTATCATGTTCGATCCTGCCATCTATCACGAATCGTTTAAATACACAGGAATTCGTCATTTTGTGAATTATCCGGTACCACAGCCCATGTTCGAGCTTACTTCAAAAACCTATCCCACCTACAATATGGCCATCCCCGACCAGTTCAGGATTGATCAGTTTATGAAGGAATTTAACGAAAAATGGATGGGTGGAAAAAACCTGATGCCTCAGATGCTCACCGTAATTATCCCTAACGACCACGGCGCTGGTGAACGTCCCGAGGCAGGTTATCCTTTCCGCGAAAGCTACATGGCCGATAATGACCTGGCTGTAGGAAGAATTGTCGAATTTTTATCGCACACACCTTATTGGAAAAATATGGCCGTCGTCATTACCGAGGATGATGCCCAAAACGGCGTTGACCACGTTGACGCGCACCGCAGCATTCTAATGGTGATTTCGCCATGGGCAAAAAAAGATTATGTTGGCCATCAACATTATAGTTTTGGAAGCATTTTTAAAACATTCTGGAATATACTTGGCTTGCCTTATCTCAACCAGTACGATGCCGGAGCTACCGACCTTGCCGACATGTTTTCGGATGTTCCCGACTTAACGCCTTACCAGGCACTTCCGGCAGATTTGCGGTTTTTCGATCCTCAAAAAGCACTCGACCCGTTTGATGAAAAATTTGACTGGAAAGCCCTCGAAGAATCGCCAGTGATTGACAAAACCGAAGACATGCTTCGCGAAAGCAAAGAAAAACCGGAATACAGGCTTGAAGACAGAGAAAAGAAGAAATAGCCCCTTTAAACCGTCGCAGGTAAAAAACGCTGCAACCAATGAAATCCGAATATTCCTTTTTGTAGTTTTTGATTTCCAATAAACAAGAAAACAACATTAAGAAAACGCTACAACATGATTTCTATCAAACCCATTTTATGAAAATTGTAAACCTCAAGTTATTTTTTGATAATCTTATCACAAAAGCCCTTAACGGAAAGGATTGCAGCCGGATATTTTCGTCTGATTTCCTGCCCGGGCAACAAATCCAAACAAACTGGTTCGCTATCACCGGGCCGCCTTGTGCAGGAAAAACTACTGTTTTAAAAGCTTTGGAAAATCGTGGGTTTCCGGTTATTCACGAAAGAGGAAGGTTTGTGATTGAATCGGCGCTGGCAGCAGGTTTTTCGACTAATGAAATTTTCGAAGATCAACAACTTTTACAGGAAACCATCTTAAAGGCAAAAATCATTGCCCATCTCGAAAATCCGCCACAAAAGCTCACTATTCTGGAAGATGGTATTCCCGAAAGCCTGGCATATTTCAGCATCGAAAATTTAGATGCTGCTAGCTTTACGCATGTTTTCGACCTTTTCCGTTACCAAAAAATATTATTTTTTGATGGTTTGCCGCTGATGAACGACCCAGCCCGGCCTCACAATCCGGAAAAAATAAGTCAACTGGCTAAGATGAAGAAACAAGTTCATCAGGAAATGGGTTACGAAATCATCGAAATTCCGGTTCTGCCGGTGGCCGAAAGGGTTGAAATGATTATTAAATCCACTGGCAACAACTAGTTCGGTGAGGTTTCGGGGCATTTTCGATTATGAAATGTTTACCTTTTGATTGGATGTAAAATCAATTTTTGCTTTTCACAAAAAAGGCCACAACGGCGGTAGTTACAATTCCCATCACAGGAGCACCGATAAGTCCCTGAATGATGTAGTTTTTCAGATTGAAAAAATCTTCGGCAGCATCTCTTGTCATTTTCCCGGTTTCGACGGAGTAATTAATAACATTGGTAAAATACGCAGGTGTAATTATTGTTGACGAAATGTATTGCGTAAGCGGGCTAAAAACTGTGATTATTCCGGTAATAATCAATCCTGAAATAAACCCCTGTTTATAGTTCATTACGCCGTTGTAAATATTTTTACGCTTGTCGAGAAGCGCGAAAACGTAAACCGCGATTGCCGGGATAGCAATAAAATTTGTAACGATTTCGTGCTTATCAATGTATTTTCCGTGAAGTCCGGTTAACAGTTCCAGCAACAACCAGGCAAAGGTCATAATTACAAAAATTACGGCCCATTTAATTTCGGTTTTTATGGTTTTCATGCTTTCTGTTTTTTAAAGGTTGATTCGTAAAGTTTTATCCATTCGCCGGCACTCATTTTCGTTACCAGTTCAGCAATGAGGCCGAAAGGGATTTGGTCGGCTTTTTTAAACCGGATGCAGCTTTTTCCCATATCCAATTTTGCTTTACAATGTTTTGGGTATTCGGTCATGAACCATTGTATCAGGTTTTTATCGGCATAAAGGCCCATGTGATACAAAGCAATAAAGTTCTTTTGTGAGGCTATTGCCAGAAAAGGCAAAGGCAGTTTGGGGTCGCAATTATAGCCTGCCGGATATTTTGTTTTGGGAACCACGTAACCAATCATTCCATAACTCATGGTTTCTTCAAAACCCCCGGGAATATTGCCGAGAATTGTTTGCCTCAGCTTTTCCATGGCAGATTTCCGTTCATCGGGAAGCTGTTGGATGTACTGTTCAGGTGAATTTGCTTCAGATTTCATATTTCTAATATTTATTTTCTATCCCAATTTTTTAATAATTAGCGAAGCAACAAACGCTTCAAGCAAACTTAATGGTATGGCAAAATATAAAAGTCCATCGGGCAAAACACCCATATTTCCAATAACCAACCACATCAAAACGAAGCCCACAAACCACGACAGGAAAGTGGTTTGTAGTAAATTAAATTTTTTGGAAATGATAAAAATGGCAATGGCAAATAAGAACGACCATAGTCCCCAAACCGCGCCATTAATGGGTTCCGACGGAAAAACCAGACCCAGGCTTTCGTAATGTTTTGTCCAATACGATTTAAGGAGAATTTCGTTTCTCA
>CAIYZW010000024.1 GCA_903930725.1 uncultured Bacteroidota bacterium | reverse complement strand
TTTTTTATTTCTTTCTCCATATGTTTATTATACTATTTTTGATATTTTAATTCTGTTGCAATGACACATCTTCAGACTTTCTCCTCGATATACTCCTCCTATACTCGTAAAATATTAAGTAGACCACGATAATATCGAACACAGTAATTAACTCGAGTGCAAATGATGGGTGTTGCAGTGTTTGATAAATCTGATTAATAATAAAGTAGGAAAATACGACCAATGATGCAATATATGCCCACGCCTTATTTTTTAATAGGCCTCTAGTAAGTAGAATTTTCGTAATGCCGTGAGAAAGGAATATAAATGCCCAGAATGAAGTTGAGTAAATAATTAAATCTCTAAACCCTGAGTTTACCATGCTCCAGATACCACTTTCTGGGTTTTTTACAACAATCTGTAAAACAGATGTAAGAATAGCATTCATTGTCTCGTAACTTAGGAAATAAAATGCGACGCCTACTATAATCTCGGCAATTGCAATTCCGGCTTTAATAAATATTCCAGCTTTAAATAACTGATATGAATGTTTTCTGAAAAACTTACGCATGTGTATTAATTATTATACGCCAAAACTAGGCGATGCGGTAAGTCATCCAATAAACAGTTTATTTATGAGGAAACTCAATCCAAAACCTACTTCCCTTGTTCTCCTCACTTTCAAATCCAATCTTGCCACCATTTAATTCAACAAAGCTCTTTGCAACATAAAGACCAAGACCAAAGCCATCAGGATGCATAACGGAGGCATTAGATGCGCGGTAAAAACGCTCATAAACCCTGTCCTGTTCCGCTTTTGGCACACCAACTCCAGTATCCGTCACATCAAGGTGAATAACATCACCCTCTTGAGAAAGCTTAATCACAACAGAGCCACCCTCCTTCGTATAATCAACTGAGTTCTCGAGAATTGCGAGAATGGCCGACCTGGTTTTTTCTAAATCAACTTCGATCAATGGCAAAGAAGTAATTGGCACATCATAATTAACTTTTAACTCTTTCTGATTAAACCTATCCTTTAGCTCACTAAATGCTGAGGATAAAATGCCTTCACATGGCGTTTTTTCTTTAATTAAGGATACTTTATTGTCTTCAATGTCTATTGCAGATAGGAGCTCGTTGAGTCTATTTGAAATCTTTTTGCTTTCTGCATGAGTAACCTGAATAAATTTCTTCTGCAATTCCTGCATCTTGCCCATATCACCATCAATCAACATTTCAAGATTCCAGTTGATTGATGAGAGTGGAGTTCTTAGTTGATGAGCAATAATATTAAGAAATCTTCCACGCAACTCATTCAATTGTTTAATGCGAGCTTCTGAAATCGCGCGATCTGAAATATCACGCTGAATTGAAAAAAAGCCAACGAGATTTTTATCATTATCAAAAATTGGACTTGAAACACTATCAACAGTTATTAATCTCCCATCTTTTGCCTTATTTATATGCTCTTCTCTAACTATCTCACCGCTAATTAATTTACCCCAAAGCTCTGCATACTCCTCAGGCTTTCTACCACTACTCTTTAATATGCGTGGCGTTGTCCTATCTAAAACCTCTTCTCTCGTATATCCGTAAAGCCTTATAAATTCATCATTAATAAAAGAGATTGTACCATTGGCATTCGTCATAAAGATTGCCTCACCAGATGCATTTACTGCATTTACTAATTCAGAAATTAAAAAATCACTTTTTTTCTTTTGTGTGATATCGTGAATATTACACTGAATAATTTTCTCGTCACCTGAAATAAATGAATTTGCCAAAAAATCAACACTTAATATTCCACCCATTTTTGTTTCAAGAGTAAGATCTTCAAAACGAATATGTCCGCTTTCCTGCAATTTCTTGAAGTTTTCTTGCGATGCGATGGTATCCTTAAAAGAACCTATTTCCCATAGATGTTTTCCAATTAAATCATCTTTTGAGTAGCCAAGAATTTTAGAAAGAAATGGATTAATATCCACAATAATTCCTGTATTTAAATCAACAAGCAAAATACCATCTTCCGTGGTTTCAAATAGTCGCCTATAGCGCATCTTACTTGATTCTAATTCAATCCTTGCTTTTTCTTCCTCTGTAATATCAGTAAATACACCGACAAGTTTTGCTGGGTGGCCGATTTTAGCACTAGTTACATTTACTTTAGCACTAATTATTTTCTCGCCATCGTTTTCTGCAAAAACACTGTATATGCTTTTTCTACTTTCACCACTATTTATTACTGCCTGAATCTCACTCATAATCCTTTCTCTATCGCTCGGCTTAACCAGTTTCAAAAAATGCTCATTTGTTATTGTTCGCTCATTTTTTGGAAGACCGTATATTTCTAAAGCCTCATCAGATAGTGTCGCTTTGTTTGTATGAAAATCGAGAGAAAAGCTTCCTGTTTTTGAAATTTTCTGAGCGTAAATAAACTGTTCATTCAAAATTGACATCTCGTCTGACTGCACTTTCAACCGGTTTACATCGTCAAAAGTAATAAGCACGTTACGTACATTTGTTTCTTTTCCGGTTAATTCATCAATTAAAAAATATGGAGTTGCAATAACGTTAATCCAGCGAATATCCCCAGCGATTGACTCTACTCCAATTACTGCAGAATTCTTTTTGCCGGTTTTAAAAGCAATCGCGACTGGCTGCTCATCTAACGGAAAGTTAGTTTCATCAAGGCGATATGATTTCCAAATCGGATCTGTGGCTGACCTACTTTTAAACTGAGACTCAGTAACATTAAGAATATTTAGCACAGCTTTATTGAACTGCGTAAAGTTTCCACTATCATCAACATTAATAAATCCCTCATTCAATGCTTCAAACATCTCGAGAGACTTAGAATTCGCAAAAGCAAGTTTATTTTCTGCCCTGACTCTATCAGAAATATCGCGAATATCGCACTGAATAATTTTTTTATTCGCAACAAAGTACACGCTTGAAATAAACTCGACGGAAATTTTCTTACCAACCTTTGTTTCGAGTGGAAGGTTTTCAAAACGAATATACCCACTTTCCCGCAGTTTTTGGAAGTTATCTTTTGACTCAACTACATCCTTAAAAACACCTATGTCCCAGATATACTTTTTTAGAAGCTCTTCTTTAGAGAAGCCTAGTAGATCAATGAGGAACTTATTTACATCTGTAATAACCCCAGTCTCAAAATCAAGCAAAAGAATTCCATTTTGTGAGGAATCGAATAAACTACGATAACGTAGTTCGGAAGCAGTTAATTCTTTTTGTATATTTTCTTCTGATTGTATGGCCATTTATTTTATATATTTAATTTCTTCCTAATATATATTATACCACCTGATTAAGGTATTAAATCTAACTGTGTATAATTTTTCCTGGAAAATTATCTATATATTTCTAGAATCGTATGCCCAGTGCAAAAGAGCCTGTCGTTGAACGGGTCTGCACTCTAATTCTCCGGGCCTACAATACTTCATGACCTGCGAAACGTGTCGGCGCATTGCCCGCCATCTCTTAATTTGATGCACGTCCTCATCAGGAAGTCGTCGCCC
>CAIYZW010000023.1 GCA_903930725.1 uncultured Bacteroidota bacterium | reverse complement strand
TTTGCATCTTTTAAAAATGGAGCAAGTTCGCCATACGAATAAAAGCCGGTAAGCACGGCCTGCTTGCCCAGAACATCCTGAACAGCTTCAACTTCTTCTTCGACCAATTGTTTGAGTACCAGTTTTCTTCCTACACAACTTATCAAAATTGCAAATTCGACCTCTTTGGTAGCAAGAGGTTGAACACTTACGCGGGCTGCACCACCGGCACCTTCAATCAAGCGGTCAATGTTGGCTTTCATAAGTTTTACAAACGAGCCCTCGGGAATATCACCTGCAAAAGTAAGGCTCTGATCTTCTTCGTTAACGGCAAGAATTGTGCGCACCAGTGGTTCCTCCTGTGTTTCGGTTCTGATACTTAATGGGAAAAGCAGCCCCGAAGCAGGAAGGTCTTTGGCCTGATCGCCAAGAAATGATTTATACAATTGCAACGCAGGTTGTTTGTCAATTTCGTAGAGTACATTCTTTTCGGATTTTGTAACGCTCCGTTCGATGCCAAAGCTATCCCAGCCACCCAGCGAGCCATAACCGATGTGGATATGTTCGCCATAAAAACCAATGGCAGTAATCAGGTGCGATTGTGCCCGACCATTATTATCAATAACCCAGGTTGATTTAAAATCGGCACCATCGCCGGCAAGGCCACCAGTTACATTAACTTCTTTGGGCAAAGTGCTGCGGATGCCGCGGACTAACTCGGTTCCATTTACATTTAAACCATCCGACAGGACAAAAACATGTTTTAGTCCGGCAGGATTAAATTTTGACATTAAAGCCGCCCCGGCTTCCAGGCTGTCCAGATTTTCGCTGAGTGAAATCGAATGAAATTCGATTTTGGTATGATCGAATTTTATTGCACTGCACACCACAGATTTATCGTTCACCTGGATGCCAGAGATTTCGCCGGCTGTGGAGCATCCGGAAATGACAGCATCGGGATACTCGTTTTTTAATTTTTTAGATAATTCGGATTCCCGGATAGATTGGGTACAGCCAAAAACTAAGATCAGATCAGGCGTAAACGAAAATTTTTGATCAAATGCTTTAGCTTCTTCATGATCGAAAGCATAGGAAATTTGTTGTGTTTTCATCTGGCAATGTTATTAAGTTTGAGAATGATACATACGCACCTCAAAAATAATATTTGAAGCCGATTAAAAGAAATCATTATGTTTTATTAACAAAAGAATTTTTGTCCTGCGGTTTTATCCTGCGAAACAGCTTTGCCACAATAAAAATTTGATTTTTAATCGCGTTCAGCGAAAGTAAACATAGTAGTTGCTGCAGTAGATTTTCAGCAACATCCGCATGTCCTTATCAAATCTTGGGGGAACCCATTTTTAAAGCGATTTTTGATTAAAATGTTTATATTGTGGGAATAAAAATGATTAATTAATAATCAAATAATATGTAAGTTACTGGTTTGATGATGAAATTATCCTGACTGGCAACAAAACCTTCGAAAGTAAACATGTTTTTAAACGCACATTCATATTACAGCCTTCGTTATGGCACCTTTCCTATCGAAGAATTGGTGGGAGAGGCTCTTTTGCATGGTGTGAAAATGTTTGCACTCACCGACATCAACAACTCGACGGGGATGATTGATTTTGTGAAGGCTTGTGGCGAGCAAGGGGTAAAACCGGTTGGCGGTATCGAATTCAGACGTGACGATAATTTACTTTACATCGGCATTGCCCGGAATAACGAAGGGTTTAAAGAGTTGAATGAGTTTTTGACACATCATCACCTCAATCATCTCGATTTGCCTGATGAACCGGAAGATTTACCCAATGTGAGTTTTATTTTTCAGTTTTCAGATTTCCCGAAAAGACCGCTTCGTGATAATGAGTTTGTCGGCGTAAAGCCGCACGAAGTAAGGAAAATGGTAACTTCTCCTTTTCGGGATGATCAATCTAAATTGGTGATTTTACAACCTGTTTCATTTAAGGATGAAGATGGTTTTTTGCTGCACAAAAACCTTCGGGCCATCAACAAAAACACGCTTATCACAAAACTAACCGAAGACGACCTTGCCCGGCATGATGAGATGTTTTTGTCTGAAGATAAATTGAAAGAAGTTTTTCAGAATTATCCCCAAATCATCCAAAATACCGAAAAACTTCTCAGCGAAAGTTCCATCGAATTTAATTTCAAAACCGTTAAAAACAAAAGTGTTTTCTCGGCCAGCAAATACGACGATAAAATCCTGCTCGAAAAATTAGCTTACGACGGGATGGTTTACCGCTACGGCAAAAATGATAAAATTGCCCTTCAACGTATCAGGCATGAGCTGGAGATTATTGATGCGCTCGGCTTTTCGTCCTATTTCCTGATTGCCTGGGACATTGTGCGGTATTCGATGGCGCGTGGGTTTTACCATGTGGGGCGGGGGAGTGGCGCAAACAGCGTGGTGGCCTATTGTTTGAAAATTACCGACGTTGACCCGATTGAACTTGATTTGTATTTCGAGCGCTTCCTCAATCCAAAACGTACCAGTCCACCGGATTTTGATATTGATTATTCGTGGAAGGAACGCGACGAAGTTACCGACTACATTTTTAAACGCTACGGCAGGCAGCATACGGCTTTGATGGGAACCATCTCGACTTTTAGAGATAAATCGCCGCTGCGGGAGCTGGGCAAGGTTTACGGTTTGCCAAAGTCGGAAATTGATGCGCTGGTTGATTTTCCCGAAAGGCGGCAAAACCGCGACAGCATTACCGCGCAAATATTGAAAGTTGCCGAGAAGATGACCGATTTTCCGAATCTTCGCAGCATTCACGCCGGCGGAGTTCTTATTTCGGAAGAGCCGATAACTGCCTACACCGCCCTCGATATGCCGCCCAAAGGTTTCCCCACCACGCAGTGGGACATGTACGTGGCCGAGGATATTGGTTTCGAGAAAATGGACATCCTGAGCCAGCGCGGCATCGGGCATATTAAAGAATGTGCCGACATTATCCGGAGAAACCGTGGCGAGGAGGTTGATGTACACGATGTGCCGCGTTTTAAGAAAGATTTGCAGGTTAAAGCTCAACTTAAAAGGGCAGAAACAATTGGTTGTTTTTATATCGAGAGCCCGGCGATGAGGGGTTTGCTTACCAAGTTGCGCTGCGATAATTATCTTACCCTTGTTGCGGCAAGTTCAATCATCAGGCCGGGGGTGGCGCGCTCGGGAATGATGCGCGAGTACATCCACAGGTTTCATCATCCGAATGATTTTAAATATTTTCATCCGGTGATGGAGCAGCAGTTGAAGGAAACGTATGGCGTGATGGTTTACCAGGAGGATGTGCTCAAGGTTTGCCATCATTATGCGGGCCTTGACCTGGCCGAATCGGATGTTTTGCGAAGGGCGATGAGCGGAAAGGTTCGCGGGAAGAAGGAATTCCAGCAGATTGTTGATCGTTTTTTTGAGAAGTCGCGGGAATTGGGACGTCCCGAGGATATTACTAAGGAGGTGTGGCGGCAGGTGGAGTCGTTTGCCGGTTATGCTTTCTCAAAGGCTCATTCGGCATCTTACGCTGTCGAAAGTTTTCAGAGCCTTTATCTTAAAGCACATTATCCGCTTGAGTTTATGGTGGCGGTGATTAACAATTTTGGCGGTTATTATAAAACATGGGTGTATTTTAACGAGG
>CAIYZW010000022.1 GCA_903930725.1 uncultured Bacteroidota bacterium | reverse complement strand
TAATAGGCTAAATGGGAATCGTTGATATTTTCTTCGATTACATTTCCGGAAGAATCAAATTTAAAAGTGGTTGTGATCGTCTTTCCATAAGGCGAACGATAAAAACTTTCAACTTTGTTTCCTTGGTCGTCCCAACGGAATTTGTAAAATGTTCCATCCGAGAAATTGAGTTCCAAAGGATTTCCTTTTTCATCTCTTTTTATCAGAATTTTATAGATTTCGCTACCCATGAGATCATAAATTACCTCCTCAACTGGCAATCCACTTGTGTCATTTACATAGCTCATTACACACATTTCGCCCCAGCCATATTTTGCAGATTCGATAATAAAAGGCTTCATAGCAATTGTTATTTCTGGTTCAAACCTGACAAAAATGGATTCTGCCGAATTATTCAGCGTATCGTTTCTACCCTTGAAAGTGCAAAAAACAGAACCATCGGAATTATATTCGATGGCCTCGGTTACATTTCCGTTTTGATCGAAAGCAACGTATTGGTCAGGAAATAAAGGGTCCTGTAATTTGATGTCCTTTTTAATTTTTCCAAAGTATTCCTGAACAGTAAAATAAGTGTCGTGGTATGATTTTACCTTACCTTTCAGCTTTTGGCCATAACTAAAAGTACTGATAAACAAAAGGATTAACAGGAATATTGTGTAATAAAATGTTCTCATGGCAATCAGGTTTATTCTTGTCAAAAGCGCAAAAAAAATGACATCCCGGGGTATTAATCCTGAAGTCATTTTATTTGTAAATATTTTATAATTTCGAATTTGTAGTTTGATAATTTAGCAAAACAAGTTATAAATTTTGGCTGCAAATTTACATTATTTAGTGAAAATACCAGAATTGCCGACCTTTTGTACCGCTGTCACTGTTTATCACTATCCTCGATTACTTAGAAATAAAACTTTTGGAATTCAGGCATGAAGCCGAAATAGTCCTGGGAAAGGACGAAAAAGAAGGAAATATTCAATAATCCGTGATATGTTTTTTATCACCTGATGATTTTGAGCGAAATCTGCCCGGAATCTGTTGTCAAACATAAAAAATAACATCCCTGGGAAAGTTCCTGATCTAATTCCAGTGATACATCTTGTTGGCCGGCCTGTTGAAATTCATTAGTTAGAAAACGCTTTACAATATTGCCATTCAAATCAATTAAGGTTATCGAAACCGGCCCATCATTTTGTAGGAAATAACTGAGTGTATTTTGTTGTTCCAGCGGATTTGGGTAAATTGAAACTGTATTTTCGGTTTTTGGAACATCATTCACATTTACCGACAGGTCAGCAAAATACCTGGCCAAAGCAAACTTGTATTCTGATCCTGATTGTGCAAACCCACCAGCTACAAGTTTACCATCCGGTTGTAATTTCATCGAATAAATGGTCTCGTAACCAGCACTCACAGGGGTGATTACCTTCCCATTTATCCCAAAGTTGTTATCTAATGTTCCATTGGTGTTGTAGCGCGCCAGGGCAAAATCACTTTGCATAGCGGTGCCTGACAAACCAGCGACTATTATTTTGCCATCCTGCTGAATTACAAGCGTCCGTGGATAATCAAGGTAATCGCCAAAAACGGTAATTACAATGCCATCCTCACCAAAAGTGCCATCAAGAGTTCCATCAGGTTGATAACGGACTACGGCAAATTTATAATATGGATTTGCCGTTGTGGCAAATCCGGCAACCACAATTTTCTCATCAGACTGAATTGCAACGCTATATGATTTGTCATCATAGGGGGTAATGATCGTTATTATTTTTCCATCGTTTCCAAATGTTGCGTCCAAAGTGCCATTGGAATTTATCCTTGCCATGGCGAAATCGTTGACATTTCCCGATGCTGTGTAACCACTGATCACTAATTTTCCATCTGTTTGCAATGCCAGGGATGTGCCAAAGGCCGAACCGGTGTCAAAATTAAAGCTTAGTTTGCCATCATCATTAAAAGTATTGTCAAGGTTGCCATCGGTGTTGTATCTCGCCAGGGCAAAGTCGCTTGGCAACTCAGGGTTTCCGGCTACACCGGCAACAACAATTTTTCCGTCAGGTTGAATTAACACAGCCCAAACATCATCGTTTTTTCCATAAAAATCGGTACTTATTTTTCCAGCCAAACCAAAACTGGTGTCAGGTGTACCATCCTCGTTGTAACGCGCCAGGGCAAAATCTTTTTGGTCATTAAATTTTGAAAAGCCCGCAGCAACAATTTTTCCATCGGTTTGTAATGCAACTCCATGATAAGCGCAATGAGACTCACCAATCGTTTCAGTTAACATTCCGTCGTTTGAGAAACTGGCATCGAGGGTTCCATCAGGTAAATACCTCGACATTGCACAAATCATTATCGGGCCATTGTAGGAATATCCCGCTGCAACAATTTTACCATCACTTTGTAAAGCAATCGCATGAATATCATCGTCGTTGCTGCCCATTGAGTGGGTAACAATTCCATTTGAGCCAAAAGTACTGTCAAGCGACCCTGCCTGGGCTTTAACCATTTGGTGGCCAACCGAAACACAAATCAAAATAAATAAATAGATTTTGTTCATCATATTTTTTGACGGTTTAAAACACAGTAAATCAGTATCCAAATTTAAAAAAAATCCGATTCACACAAATTGTAAGAGATTGTTTTCGAGAATCAAAGATACCCTAAAACCAATTAAATTTTCTTAGGGAACTTCATTTCCCGCCGAAGCCGTCCAAATCCGGAACCACTGGTCTCGTGAAAGTTCAAGGTTTACAGATTCTGCTGCTGATTTTATTCTCCCGATATTTCCAGTCCCAAGAACAGGTACAATTTTAGAAGGATGCTTCAGCAACCATGCTAAAGCAACCTGATCAACCGAAGCACCGCCAAGCTCTTCACCTATTTTTTGAAGTTCATTTCTTAAATGGATAATTTTTTCCGAATTTCCCCAAAACAGTTCTCCACCACCAAACGGCGACCAGGCCATAGGCGAAATACCCAATTGCTGGCATTGATCCAAGGTTCCGTCGTGCAAAGCATCCATCTTTAAAACCGAAACCTCCACCTGGTTGGTGACCAGCGGGAAATCGAGCCGCGATTGCAAAAGATTAAACTGAGCTAGCGAAAAATTGGAAACCCCGCAATGCTTTACTTTTCCCGATTCTTTCAACATCGAAAAGGCATCTGCAACTTCATCGGCGTTCATCAGCGGGTCGGGGCGGTGAATGAGCAAAACATCGAGATATTCGGTGTTCAGGTTTTTCAAAGAAGTTTCGGCCGATTTCAGAATATGAGATTTTGAGGTATCATAACCATGAAACCGGTTTTCAGGCCTTCGTGGCGAAACCAGGGTAATGCCGCATTTGGTTACAATTTCCATCTTTTCACGCAACGATGGCTTTTCGGCAAGCGCTTTTCCAAACATTTCCTCACAAGTGTAGCCGCCGTAAATATCGGCATGATCGAAAGTTGTAATTCCCATTTCGATGGCTTTTTCCATTAAATCCAGGGTTTGCCCGGAATCCATTTTCCATTCGTTGAGCCGCCAAAAACCTAAGGCGATTCTCGAAAACTGAGGCCCTTCTTTTGAAATAGTGATGCGTTGCATAGATTTTTCTTTTGTAAATAGTTGTTAGGTTTCGCCATTTAAAACCGATCCCAATGATAATTAATTATTCCATTGAGTTCAAAATACCCCGGGTTTTGTTATTAACATTTCTAAAATTAGTCGCAACCAGTAAAGGAAACAGTGCATGAATTAGCCACTTTTACAAAATAAGATTTTCCCGGCTTAAGTGTAGGCAAGGTGTTGATATTAAGCGCAGGCCAGTAAATCCCGGTTCCGGCTACATCTTTAACAATCGTAAGATTTGCACCAACCGACGAAAACAACGTTGCCGTG
>CAIYZW010000021.1 GCA_903930725.1 uncultured Bacteroidota bacterium | reverse complement strand
GTATAAGATTTCTCATCCAAAATCATTTTAACAATATAATTTCCCTTCGGATGGCTGCTTAGGTTGATCTGATGAGTTTGAATATTGGAACCTCCGGAAACTTCCGTCGAATAAATTTCTTTTCCAGAAGCATCAAAAACCCGGATTGTGGCTTTACCCGAATTTATTTCAGGAACCTGAACATTAAAATTTCCGGTTGTAGGATTTGGGTAAACCGAAATCATGCCGGTTTCCTTTTCGGTAACCGAAACATACGGATCGAGCTGGTACTCCGCCGTAAAAAAGCCTCTTCCATGGGTGGCCGCTAAAACCGTATTATCCGTTGGTCTTAAAATCAGCATGTCAACCCGCACATTGGCAAGCCCGTTAATATCCTGAACCCAGGTAACTTCGTCGTTGTTAAGTTCGGTGGTTGACCAAACACCCAGCTCGGTTGCCAGCAAAGCCTGACCATTGTTTTGAGGATGATAAATTGCCCATCGGACCGGAATATCTGGCAGGTTGCCCTCAACATCGGCCCAGGTTTCTCCGCCATCAACAGTTCGCCAGACGGATTGAACTCCGTAATTTGAGAAGCAAACCAACAGGTCATCTTCGGTTTGTCCAACAGCAACGCACGAAACGTAGGCTTCTGGAAAAGTGTTGCCTGTAATCTCGCTCACGATGGGCGAAGCCTGGGCGTTGATAATTTTAAAAACCTGTCCTGTTTGCGTGCCTATGAAAAGATGCGTGGATAAAAGCGGCGATGCAGGTGAAACTTTAATGTGCGAATAATAAACGTTGGTGTTGGTTTGCAAACCGATAAAATTGCCATTGGAGTTTTCCCCAATCCCACTTACCCTCAAAATTGTATTTGGGGAATTTCCAAAAAAGTCAACTGCGTTGGCATAAAGCGTATTGTTTTTCGAGTCATAATCGGCGGGATTGATAAAAATGCCGCTTTCATAGTCCAGATAATCATAACCACTTCCATTTAAAAATACAGAATAACGGTTGTAATAAACCGAAGTAATCAGCAAATTGGTAGCGTCGTCATCAAAAAAACAGTAAGCCCCATCGCCGCCATCAACCATATCGTTGATCGAAAGTGGCGCATTTTGATAAAGCAAAGTCCCGTTATCCTGCAATCCACCAACGTAAACCGGGGCGCCGGCTTGTGGATAAAGATCGCAGGTGTAAAACTGCAGGGTGTTGTAGCCCTGATTTTTTTCCTCGAAAACTGGCGCCGGGCTTGTTGCCGATGAGGTATAAAAAACACCGCCATCGTTGCTGCTAATAAATTCGTCCGAACTTCCGGGCTTAAATTCGAGGGCATGCTGGTCGGCATGGAGGTACTCATCGCCACCGCCATAATACATCAGCGACCAATCCGAAATTTTGTTCCAGCTTGTGCCTCCATTGGTGGTTTTCCACATATCGAGGCCACCTGAAAAAATGCGGTTTGGGTTATTCGGGTCAACCCGGATAATGAGCGCATGCCATGCCAGCGTTGACCAGTCGGAGGCCGGTTTGTTAATTTCGGTCCAGGTGGCGCCTTTGTTGGCGGTTTTGATAATGTAACGGCCACGGTAATAATTAAAACCATCGGTGTAGCCGGCGGCAACGGCAGCATAAACTATGTTTGCATCTGACGGTGCGCACGAAAGCATCACCCTTGCCGGGATATAATACGACGAATTGCTTTGAATGATGGCCACATAGTCGTCGTAAATAGTCCAGGTTCCTTCGGTTCCTTCGTCAGAAAACAGAATTGTTGCCCCACCTTTGATGTCAATATTTTGCATGGTTCCGATGTACATTCTGCCATCGGCGGCAATTTCGATATCTGCAACAGCGTAAGGTGCGCCATAAATTGGGATGTCCGGCAAAACTTGTTCCCAGGTAGCACCGCCGTCTTCGGAGCGGAAGAGCCCGTCGGAAGGTTCGCTCTGATGATTGGTTCCATGATAAAAACCGGAAGCAACACCAGCATAAATCACGCTGCTGCCATTTTCGTTTCTTACTTTGATGTCGGTAACATATTCAAAATCCAGCGATGCTTCGAGCAAATTCCATGTTTGGCCGCCATCAGCTGATTTCCAGATGCCTTCGCCAATGCCTGATGATTCGCGGTAAATGTAAAGTGCGGTTTGCGCTTCGCCGGTTCCAATATAAAAAGTTGTTGGATTGTTCGGGTCGTAGGTGATGCAGCTGATATTGAGCGAACTCCAGAAATCGTTCACGGGCTGCCACTGCGACTGGTTGTTGGTTATATCATTCCGATACCACAAACCACCCGTAACACCGCCTGCCCAGACTTTTTTACCAGTCGCGTCATTTGGATCCCACATGATGGCGCGGGTGCGGCCACCCATTTCTGCAGAAGTCCCGCTCCAGTCGAGCGAAGCAGAAGATTTGAGATTGTTTTGTGCGTTTTCCTTAGTTTCCTTGTAGGCTTTTTGTAAGCGTTCGCGGGGCACATATCCCAAATCGGGGTCGAAAGTCATGAAATAATCCTGAATCGCCGCCATTTCGGGTTGATCGGCGGCTTTCTCGTTTTTATCTTTTTGATCAGAATATTTGGGGATGGCAGCTCTTTTTTCTTTGATAAATCCGAGGTATTTTTTTTTCTGGAGTGATTGGCTGTTGTGATAAAACAGCACCGCTCCTGCGATTGCTAATATCAACGAAACAGCAATCCATAATGATTTTCGATTGAGAGACAAAGTAAAAAAGTTCATTTTTTAGTAAATTTTAGTTAGAGAAATTTGAAGTTTCAAAAGTAACAAGAATTCATTTGGTTGTTTAAGATCAGGATAATTGAAATATAGTGATTGCCGAAATTAAGTCTATTTTTGTTCGGATTATAAAATGTGGAATCCAGAAACCACTCAAAACGGGCCTGCCCTGCACAGGCATTTATAGCAGGGGTAATTTCCTAAAAGCCAAAAACAGGATTTAAAAATTGATTAAGTATGAAAAAGAACATTTTTACAATTTTGCTTATCGCCCTTTCGGTGCTTTCAGCCAGAATAACTTTTGCACAGGACTGCTCTTTCGGTTACTTTCAACAAATTGAACCGCCAACTTCGGCGGCGACATTTGGTGTGGCACTGGCCGATTTTGATAATGATGGCGACCTCGACTGCGTAGCCATTTCGGCGTATTTCGGTATTGACATTTACCTGAATAATGGCACCGGCACATTTTTGTTAAAAGCTCAATATTCGGCAGAGAATAGTTTTTACGGAGTTCATGCTGCCGATGTTGATAATGATGGTGATTTTGATATTATCGCCATTCCATTTTATTCTTCGTCGGGTACTTCCATTTTCAAAAATGATGGTTCGGGTAGTTTTACCGAAACCAGTTTTTCATCAAATATTTCAACTTATAATGCCGCGGTTGGCGATATTGAAGGTGATAACGATATTGATATTTTCCTGCCCAACAGCGGAGGTGGAAATGGTGTGGTTTTGAAAAACAATGGCACAGGAACTTATTCGCTTTCTCAATCGCTGCCCGGAGCCAGAGGCCATGATGCCGATTTTGGCGATTTGGACGGAGATGGACATCCCGACGCTTTTGTAACAGAAAGCAGCGCTTATGGAAATACTGTTTTTCTTAACGACGGAACAGGAACATTCACGCAATTAGGTACTAATTTTGGCACACAAGGAGGCATCGTTTCCCTGGGCGATCTGGATGGCGATGGCGATTTGGATGCCTGGGTTGGGAATTCGGGCAATACCGCCGAAATCTGGTTAAACGACGGGCATGCAGTTTTTACGCTTGGAGCAACCATACCAACGGGTTCGTATTGTAAGGCTGTAAATCTTTATGATGTTGATAATGATGAAGATTTGGATGTATTTTTAGGATTTTACAGCTCAAATCCTCAGCTTTTGGTTAATGATGGTGGATTGAATTTCTCGCTTTGTTTCCAGGCAACGGTTGGTTCAAGTTGCCATGGACAGGCTATTGGCGACCTGAACAATGACGGATTAATTGATATTTATTCCGGATATTTTAGCAACGATGATGGCGATTATGTTTTTCTAAACAGCAGCACCATTGGATTTCCGGAGATTCCAATCAAAAAGCCTGTGGAAATCCAGCCAAATCCGGCATCTGGTTTTACCACAATTAAAATTAGTCTGGAACAGCTTGGTGCCGGTTTTTGTCTGATAAATGAATTTGGCGTTGTTGTTCGCTCAGGCCAGTTGAATACGTGCGCTTACCAGCTTAACCTAAGTAATTTGCCAAAAGGTATTTATCTGCTTAAAATCGGACAAAAACCTGGTCAAAGTATAAAACTAATTGTAAGGTAATACAGAAAAGGGGTATGGTTCAAATCATTCCTCTTTTTGTTTTTTAACAGTTATTCTGTAGTCTGGCGCATAGTTTTATTGTTAAAAAATTAAAAATAAAACTCCGGCCGCCGATCGTCAAAGGCATGATTATTTTGGGTGATCATTTTATTTTTAGATACTGAAATCTCAACATCCACCATCAAAACTTCTTCTCCCTTTGATGAAGCCTGAGCAATGATTTCGCCGTTGGGGCCGGCGATAAGGCTGTTACCGGTAAAAATAAGATTTCTTTCGGTGCCTGTGCGGTTGGCCAAAACCACAAAAACACGGTTAATCATGGCATGAACCGGAATCGCTTTTTGGGCTTTTCCGGGAAGTACAAGGTTTGAAGGCTGGCAAATCACATCAGTACCTTGCAGGGAAAGGGTTCTGTAAATTTCAGGGAACATCCAGTCGAAACAGACGAGCATTCCGATTTTTACACCATCTACATCAAAAGGCCGGGGCATCAGATTGCCAGGTTCAAAGCATTCCTTTTCGTTCATAAAAAGATGGATTTTCCGGTATTTCCCGATAATTCCGGTTCTGTCAATCAACAAGGCTGAGTTGTAGATTTTCGGGTCGGCGCGTTCGTTAAAACCTGTTACAACAGTGGAATTATTTTGTATGCAAAAGCTGGTAAGAAACTCCGCAAACACACTGTTTTCAGGGTCTTCCGAAAGCCGGAAAGCTTCATTTTTATCTTTAAAATTATAGCCTGAGTTTGCAAGTTCAGGAAGAACAATCAGCCCGGCATCTTTTGCTTTTTCGAGCAGCGGTTTTAATCGTGCTATATTTTTTTCGGAATCACCAAAAACCGGTGAAAACTGAATGACAGTGATTTTCATTTTTATAAAATTGAAGTTATGGGTTCAAACGCCCGGATATGATTTTTCGTTTGACCCACCGGTTTTATTAACACGAAAGCAAAATTCAAATATCAAATATCAAAATTCTATTATTCATAGCCTTACGCCTTATGCCTTTTGCCTCATGCCTTACGTCTTTCCGCCTTATGCCGAATTTTCCTACTTTTGCCGCAAATAAAATGTATTGAATCCATTAAAAAAATTAGCCGGACAAGCCGCCATTTACGGGCTCAGCAGCATAGTAGGGAGGTTACTCAACTACCTTTTGGTTCCGCTTTACACACGGGTGCTTATCACCTCCGAATATGGCATCGTTACCGAGATGCTGGCTTACGTTTCGATTTTGTGGGTCATCCTGACCTACGGCATGGAAACGACTTTTTTCAGGTATTCGCAAAGCGAAAAAGACAAGCCGCTGGTTTACCATACGGCCATTGTTTCGTTGCTGTT
>CAIYZW010000020.1 GCA_903930725.1 uncultured Bacteroidota bacterium | reverse complement strand
GATGAGGAACCCCCAGTAGAGGATAGATTGTTGTTTTATTCCTTCCGGAATAATCAGGTCAGCTTCGCTGGCGAATGTTAAAGCAGGCAAAAAAGCCAGCAAGAAAAGCGTAAGTAATTTTCTCATAAGTTAGAATTTTGTTATGATGTGATTAACGTTAAATGTCGCAAATATAGAATTTTTTGATTACGATTAAAAATTAAAGCGCGATTGTGAAGATTTTAATTTCATTTTGGCTCTGCCAGAGCCTCAGACTGGAAGTGTCCGACCCAGATTAATGAATAAAACTGAAAATAATCTCTGAATTGAAAATTTTTAAGACCTTTGAATCCGGTAAAAAGTCAAATTGTACTTTTTTAATTATCGAGGTGCTGGTATGATAAAACGGTTTGTAATCTTAATCCTTTTCCCGATTTTGGTTTTCCTTTTGGCAAGCCCGGTTTATGCTCAGGTGCCCCCGGAAACAAAATTTACCTGCATTGTCCTGGGCGCTGGTGGCGGAATTGAAGATGATAATCTTTCTTGTTTTTTGATCGCTGAAAAGGATTCATCCGATTTTATTTGCCTTGATGCCGGAAGTCTTTATTCCGGAATAAAAAAAGCAGAATCTGCTGGTTTGTTCAATGAAATTTTGATCCCCGAAAATTCAGGTTTATTAAAAAGCGCAGCCATTCTTCAAAATAATGTAAAAGCCTACCTCATTTCCCACGCCCATCTCGACCATATTTCCGGCCTGGTTCAGGCCTCTCCATCCGACACACAAAAAACCATCTATGGAAGCAGCGCTACCATTAATTTTATTAAAGACAATATTTTTAACTGGCAGATCTGGCCCAATTTTGCTGATGAAGGATCAGAATTTCAACTAAAAAAGTATCATTATCAGGTTGTTGAGCCAAATGTTGAATTTCAGGTTACAGGAACTTCTTTCACTGCAAAATCCTTTACAGTAAGTCATCAGGAACCTTACACTTCGACAGCTTTTTTAATCGGAAATAATGGAAATTTTATTTTATACATCTGCGATACCGGCCCCGACGCGATCGAAAAAACGAAAAATCTAAACACGATTTGGGAAAACATCAGCACACTGGTTGCCAGTAAAAAACTCCATGCTATTTTTATGGAATGTTCGTATCCCGACCCCCGCAAAGCAAACGAACTTTTCGGGCATTTGTCGCCGGTTTGGATGATTTCGGAACTAACAAACCTGGAAGGTATTTGTGCTAAAAATGGCTTTCATCAGGCTTTACAGGGGCTAAACGTCATAGTTACAGGCATCAAACCGGGCATCAAATCGGGCGAAACATCTGTGGAACTAATCAAAAAACAATTATCCGAATCAAATAATCCGGGCATTAACTTTATCATTCCGCTTCAAGGCGAAAGGATTGATTTTTAAAGATTTATCATAAAAGCTTAACTAACCAAAATCATGGCGACATATATTCATTTTAAAGACCCTCGTTCGGAAGCACTTGGCACTTTGATCGAAAATCTTAAGCCAACACCCGGAACGTGCATTTTTATTGATATCATTAACTCAACCGGCGACAAATACATTTGCACGCCGGGACAATGGATCCGAAAACTGAATAACACCTTCAATTTCATTTCGTTATTGAACGATTTCCCGAATTTTGTTGTAAAAGGAATTGGTGATGAACTGATGCTTTTCTTGCCCGATACCGATTTATTCAACACCAGCATTTTCAAGAATTATTACATGCTGCTTTATGAAATTTATGCCACGATGGATAACCTGAAAGATCATCCGCTGAACGACCTTTTTTATGAATGTAAAGTTGGAATCCATTACTGCACAGATGTTTATAACATCACTTTTTTTGATGGAGTGAACGATTATTACGGAACCGATATTGATCTTGCGGCACGTATTATGAAGAAAGCCCAACAAAACAGCATCGTTATCAGCGAACTTTTTTATCAAAAGGTTATCGAAGATATAAATAGTATGAGCGCCGAACCTCCGGGATCAATTATCGGGAAAATTTCGCTGCCCTTCATTGAGAATTTTAAGGGAGTGCCTCATCCGGTTGGGTTTCGGATGATTGATTTATGAAATGACTCCCTGGCTTTGGCAAGTTGAGTTTTAGAAGGAAAAATGCTCAGGCTTTTTAAAGCCCAGTATTTATTTTTTCAAAAGTTCTTTTGTCGAGAGTAGCCCACATGCAGCGTAAATATCCAGCCCGCGCGAGGCACGAATTGTTGTTCGGATGCCTTTTGCATTTAATCCAACCATAAATTTTTCGATGGCTTCCTCGCTTGAACCTTGAAGCGGCGTATTTGGGATAGGATGAAACCGGATAAGATTTACGCGGCAGCGGATTCCGTTTAAAATTCTGGCCATTTCCTTTACATGCCGGGGCGTGTCGTTCAATCCATCGAACATGATGTATTCAAACGAAACCCGTCGTTGCTTTCCAAAATCAAAACTATGGATGGTTTCGATAACTTCCTGAAGCGGATAAACCGTTTGAATGGGCATCAGCTTTTTACGTTCATCATCAAACGGCGTATGCATGCTTACGGCCAGGTGACATTGGCTGTTTTCGAGAAAAGTCTTCATTGCCGGTACAATGCCGATTGTAGAAACCGTGATGCGTTTCGGGCTCCATGCAAATCCCCATTCGGAAGTAAAAATTTCAAGGCTTTTCATTACCTCGTCCAGATTATCCAGTGGCTCGCCCATGCCCATGTAAACGATGTTGGTAAGGTTTTCCCTTTCGGGAAGATTCCTTACCTGGTTTACAATTTCTCCGGCTGTGAGGTTGGATTGAAAACCCTGTTTTCCGGTCATACAAAACAGGCAGCCCATTTTGCATCCCACCTGCGACGAAACACAAAGCGTGCTGCGGGTTTCCTCGGGAATGTAGGCGGCTTCGATGAATTTATTATTATGAGTCGGGAAAAGGTATTTTTTGGTTCCATCCACCGATACCTGCACTTTTGAATGATTGGTGAGGCCAAATTCGAAATGTTCGCTCAATGTATCGCGCACCTTTTTTGAAAGGTTCGACATCTCTTCGATGGTGCTTATGTCCTTTTTATAAAGCCAGTCGGCAATTTGTGCGGCAGTAAATCCAGGGAAGCCAAGTCTGGTAACTATTTCCTTGAGTTCGGAAAGGGTATTGCCGAAGAGAAACGATTTTTCTGTCATGAGATTAATTGGATAAGTTCTGTTGTTCAATCTCAATCACCTGGCATAATTCGGCATAATTTTCTGGCAAATAATCAGTGATTATTTTCCAAACAACCTCATAATCAATTCCAAAATAATCACGTGAAATGATGTTTCGCAATTTGTACATATTTTTCCAGGGTATATTCGGGGATTTATTTTTTATGCTTTCCGGAACATTTTTACTTGCTTCACCAATAATTTCAAAATTCCGGATTACTGCATCAACCACGAGGCGGTTCTTTTTGAATGTAATAAAATCCAAACCTTTGGTAAATTCAAAAATATGGCGCATCGAATCTTCCATATCCTGAAGATAAAATAAGTATTCCCGTTCGCTTGTCATGCCAAATATTCTACCTGGTTTAAGATTTTACTTTTCAAAGGGTTTTTCAGGGCATTCGGAGTTACTAAATCCACTTTTCGTCCTAGCTCCTTTTCAAGAAACTCCATCAAATCGAAGTATTCCCATCCTGGTGTTTTTTCAAAATCAACCAAAATATCAATATCTGAATCCTGGCTTGCGGTATCGGAAACAAAGGAACCAAAAAGTCCTATTTTTTTAATATTGAATTTAGCAATTAAGACCGGCATTAATGCTTTTAGCTTAAACTCGATTTGTGCTTTGTTTTCCATTTTTTAACATTAAAAATAAATCTCAGCCACGATGTTTCCGAAAGGAATCGCTTTTTCGATTAAAATATCTCTGGTTTCAACCACCATTTCGGCACTGCCACAAAGGTAGTATTTTTTGTTGGGCCATAGTTGTGCTTCTTGAAGCCACCTGGTCAGGCGGCCAGAATAGCGGCCTTCAGCTTTTTCCCGGGTACAGCACCTGATATATTTTTCATCCAAACCCTTAATAAATTCCTCTTCAAAATAAAACGAGTTAAGAAAACGCCCGCCATGAATGAGTGTTTTGTCGTTTTTCAAACCGGAGCGCCACATCGAAACAAAAGG
>CAIYZW010000019.1 GCA_903930725.1 uncultured Bacteroidota bacterium | reverse complement strand
GTCATCACCCTGAAGTTATATGCCAAAACACTCCAAATTACTTTTGCCTGAAAATGATCCCAGCCTTTCCAGTTGCAGGTACGTATGTTGAAGCCTCGTTTAATATTCGAGATGACAGCCTCGATGGCGCTACGCCATTTTTTCAACCGGGTTTCCATGTTCAAACTGCTGACAATGTTCTGCATGCTGCCAACGACCTTGTTAAACACAACATTTACAATGCCTGCTTTTTGAGCATGGGTGCGGTTGGCCAAACTTGCATATCCACCATCGGTAGCGCTATCGCGCGGTATTATCCCGTAGTTCTGAACAATATTGTCAATCGTAGGCTGATATAAAGATTTATCCGATGGGTTGCCTCTTACAACCTGACAATCCAGAACAAGGTTGCTTTTGCCGGCAGCCAGGTTTATTTTGTGGCCAAAAAGCACTTCCCGTTGACCTTTCACAATGATATCAGTGTGCTGTTCATAAATCGAAAACAGTTTGTCTTCGTTGGGGACTTTTTCCCCATCTATTTCCTTGCGATAGGTTATATCCCATACCTGTTCCATCAGGCCAAGCAATTTAGCCAGTTCTTCCTGGATGGCCCAGGCGATAATGCTCGTGGACTTTTTTTTTTATCGCGTTGGATGTTTGATTGATCACTTTGGTAAAAAGAATCAACTGCTTATGAAAAAGCGGGAGCCTCTTCGTTTCACCGCGGGTAACATTGATCTTATAGAAGGTCTTCTTGGCCGATTTTGTATAATCAATGAAATCAAATGTATCTGCCTCTTCCTTCAATTGGGCCAACAACCGGGTGCTTGTTTTCACACAATCCCAAACCAGCGAATTATTGGTGGGGTAATGGATATTGGTTTTAACAACAGTTGAATCCTGCGAAACACTTTTCACGTCCTCCAATCCTTCACTGATGGCAATTTTATTGATCTCTACAAGGACACGGTGCAAGGATTCAGGTTTTATCCGGGAAATGTACTTTTGAAACAACTGAAAACTGAATGGATCGCGGCCATCCAATTTTATAAAAGCCTCACAGATTCTGGAGTCGTTCTGGGCATATTCCAGTTCCCGGTAATCCATGCCACGCATTTCCTTAAAAATTGCCGCACGAACAATTTGCTCAACACTCGGAGTGTCTTGTCGTCCAAAAGTTGAGGCTTTCTCATCACCAATGATGTCTGATTTCAACATCAGAACGATATCAGGACGTGATTCCAGTATAGTATCAATCACACAAAACTCCGGATTGGTGGACCAGTCGGGCTTCTCGAATTTCAAAAGTAAATCGTTGAACATTTTCATGGATTCTTTATCTTTGATTCGAAGATACCAAGAACTTTTTTGAAATATTCTATCAAACCCCAGTATTTATTAACAAATTGAGTTTAAAGACAGACTCTACTTAGTATTTAGTAAAAAATCATTTCGTCCAGTCCTCCAGAACGATACCCTTTACCCTGGTGAAATGGTCGGTATTGTTTGTCACCATTGTCAAATTATGAGTAACTGATATATAACACCTATCAGCAGATCAAAGTCGTCAATCGGTGTTCCTGCTTTTCTTAACCGGGCTTTTTCTTTTGCATAAAGGTCAAGCGAGTGAAAAATGGGAACGATTTTCACCCCTGTTAAAAAGTTGTCACGCGCTTTTTGGTTGATTTCTGTTTTTTCGCTGTTTTCAACACCAAACTTTAATTCAGCGAGTGTAATTTCAGAGATAAAACAGTTGTCGGGGTTGGCTTTCTCGAATTTCTTCTTAAGATCAAACTTGCTTTGATGTAATAAATGCAAATATTTGTATCAATGAGAAATTTTTTCAAAACTGTTCAATTTGGCGGTTAAGT
>CAIYZW010000018.1 GCA_903930725.1 uncultured Bacteroidota bacterium | reverse complement strand
TACATCGCCTGGTGCGCAGTTTTGCCCGCGACCTGCGGCTTCCGGTTAATTTCGATGTTGAACTCGATTCGGAAAAATTAATTTCAAAATCCATTGGCCTTTTGATAAGTAAAGTTGGCACTGATGAAAGCCTCACCAAAGCGTTGGTTCAGTTTGTCGAAAGCAAAATGGATGACGAAAAAAGCTGGAACATCGAGTTACAACTCAAAAACTTCACTGCGTCACTATTAAAAGAAGACAGTTTTACAGCCATCAAAAAATTAGAATCACTCGAAACCGAGGATTTTTTTGAGATAAATTCCAAACTCATCAAAATAATTAAAATTTTCGAAAACAAAGTTCAAAACATTGCTGGTGAGGCAGTTAAATGCTATAAGGACAAGGGCATTGATTCGTCCTCCTTTTTTCAGGGAAACAAAGGTATTTCGGCCTATTTTGAAAATCTTGCAGTTTCAAATTTCGATAAGATCATTCCGAATTCGTTTGCCACTGCAACAATTCACGAAAATAAATGGTATGCTGCAAAGGCATCATTTTCTGATAAACAAGCCATTGATGAAATTTCAGGTCAACTTGCCGATTATTATTCTCAGATTCAAAATGCACTTGAGCAGGATTTTTCGAAGTACCAGCTTTGCAAATTAGTCGTTCAGAATATTTACCCCATCGCTGTTTTAAATGCCATCCAAAAAGTGATGGACGAATTTCGTGAAAACGAGAACATTGTCCATATTTCGGAGTTCAATAAACGTATTGCCGAAATTGTGGGTTCGGAGCCGGTGCCCTTTATTTATGAACGGATTGGCGAAAAATACAAGCATTTTCTGGTTGACGAATTTCAGGATACCTCGCTTTTACAATGGCAAAACCTGCTGCCGCTGCTCGAAAATTCTCTTGGCAACAACAATTTTAATATGATTGTCGGCGATGGCAAACAGGCAATTTATCGGTGGCGAAATGGGGAAGTGGAACAGTTTGCGCGGCTTCCCGAAATTTTTCCGCCAGCCACCGACCCCGTTATTCTTAGCCGTGAATCGCTACTTAAAAGCCATCATTCTGGTTTTGTTCTCGAGAAAAATTACCGTTCAAAAGCCGAGATCATCCAGTTTAACAATGAGTTTTTTAACTTTTCGAGGCAGTTTCTCGACGATAGTTTTAAAAATATTTACGACTCGGTCGAACAGAAATTTGATGAAAAAAATAGCGGAGGATACGTCCAGATTGAGTTCCTCGATAAAAACGAATTTGAAAAAGATGAGATTCTTGAAGCTGAACTCGAAAAAATCAGAAAAATCATTGTTGAAGACCTTGCAGATTTTGAGCATCGCGATATTGCCGTTTTAACCCGCAAAAACGAGGAAGGAAGCGCCGTAGCGAAGCATTTGCTCCAAAATGGCATTAACGTGGTTTCGTCAGAGGTTCTAAAACTAACATCAAGCAGCGAGGTCAATTTTCTGATTGCGCTCCTCAGTTTTATCAACGACCCAAAAGATAAACTGCCGGTTAGCCTCATCCTGAACTATTTAACTGAAAAGAAAAAAATTGGTTTCGCTAACATTAACGAGACTTTTGAAGCCTGTGCCGAGCTCAATCATGGATTAGCCCCAAACCAAAATACTTTGCCTCTTGAAAAACTTATCCGTAAAAATGGCATCAACTTTCATATTTCAAAACTAAAACCATTTACACTTTATGAAACTGTTGCCGAGCTGGTTACTATTTTTGCCCTTGATCCCGCTCAAAACGACCCTTTCGTGCAGTTTTTCATGGACATTATTCTGGAATTTACAGCCAGATTTAATGAAGGAATTACCGAATTTCTTGCCTTTTGGGAAGATACAAAGAAAAAACAATCCATCATTGTCCCTGAAGGCATCAACGCGGTGCGCATTATGACCATTCATAAAGCCAAAGGTCTCGAATTCCCGGTGGTGATCTACCCTTTTGCCAACAATGCGAGCAAAACCGGCCTTGACAGTACCTGGATTGACCTTGATTTTGAAGAAATCCCGGAATTAAAAACGGCTCTTGTCAAATACAGCAAAGCCCTCGAAAACACCAAATATTCAGCACTTTATCTTAAGGAAAAGAATAAGTCTTTTCTCGATACCCTGAATTTGCTTTATGTAACGATGACCAGGCCTACACAACGGCTTTTTATCATTACCCGCGATAAAACAAAGGAAAAAGGCTGGCAATACAGCACAATGTTTAAAGATAATGCCGATTTGTTTCATGATTTTTTAACAGCAAAAGGTTTATGGAAGGATGACCAGAAAATATACTCGTTCGGGCAGCCCGAAACAACTTTCAAATCCAAAAAAACAATCGAAACAAATCTCAAAAGCGGGGATTTAACGCCGATCAAAGTTGGAAACTGGCGCCAAAAAATCACCATCAGCTCATCAGCGCCAGCAATTTGGGATGTAGAAAATCCCGACCGAAACCGTGAATATGGAAATCTTTTACACTTGATTTTATCTAAGATAATCACTGCTTCAGATCTGCAAAAAGTGCTTTATGAAGCTGTAAATGAAGGTCTTTTGGAAGAACAGCTTAAACATCAGCTTATTGAAAAACTTGTCAGGATTATCCAAAAACCTGAAATCAGTAAATATTTCACACAAGGTATCGAAGTTAAAAATGAACAGGATATTTTAACACCTGATGGAAAAACATCACGTCCAGACCGCATTGTTTTTGATGGCCAAAAAGTGGTTATTCTCGATTACAAAACCGGCCAGGAACAGGAGTTTCACATCCGGCAATTACAGAATTATGCAAACATACTGGTCGAGATGGGCTACCAGGAAATTGAAAAATACCTCGTTTACCTCGAGGATGAAAAGGTTGTGGTTTGCTAAGATTTCGTTTTGGAGTGAAAAACTATTAACCTATTTTCATTGGATATTTCCATTTCACCGGATTATAATTGGATAATTTGAGTCTTTTGACCACTAAAAAGTTAGGACAAAAAATGAC
>CAIYZW010000017.1 GCA_903930725.1 uncultured Bacteroidota bacterium | reverse complement strand
GCTCGTAATTCCAAAAGTCGAAGTCAAATTGAATAGTTCTCCGAGGTCGAAATTTTGCCCTTCGAGTTTACCCGAATACGAATATTCGCGGCTGTCGCCGGTTCTTCTGAAGGTAATGTCTGTTTTTAATCCGCCAAGATTGCCCGCAAATTGGGCTTTCGACACAAAATCGTTGTAAAAACCAGTAAATTTCCCATTTACCGAAAGTACCCCCATTTTATCGAATAAATCGGGCAGCGCAATAAAAACAGCCGTATCGCCGGGCAAGGCAAAACGCCTGATATCGGCAGCGCTGGTTGTAAAATTACTGATGTTGGCGTGGATAAATGCTTCGGTAATATCGGGCAAACCATTCATCCGCACAGTTCCGGTAAACAGGGTTTTATCACCGTAAGATGCCGTAAAATCGGTTCCTTTAATATTTGCAACAGTGCCTCTGAAATTTCCTTCGACATTAATCAAATCCGTCATCGCAAACATGATAGGCGAAAAATAGCCAATGTCGCTCATTTCCAAACTTGTGAGCCTGAATGTTGCATCGAAACCAACAAGATTTATAAAATCGTTGAAGTCGTCAAAACTCTTAAAAGTAAAAGCCAGGTCGAGGTCGAGGCTCGAATTATTGGTTACAACAATTAAATTCCGGGCAGTAATTCCGTCAGGAAGAAACCTGATGTCGCCACAAAATTCCTTGAGGACAAATCCTGATTTTTCGGTAAACGAAAGATTTTCAACAATTCCGGTGATGGTGTCGCTGTTGATGACAAGATTTTCGACATCAGCATCGAGGTCACTCAGTTCGATATCGCTAAAATCAATTCCCCGGCCAGGCAATTTATAATCCTGGTCTTCGTAAACAAAGTGGCTTCCTCGAATCTGGAGGCTGCTGAAATGAATTTTCCAGGGTTTTGTGCTATCGGCAACTATGGTTGAATCCTCACCTACGGAAGCAAAATTTATCAAAAACTGGTCAATATTTAAGAGGCTATCCGTTTTGTATTTCCGCAAGGCAAAATTGAGACCTTCCAACCTTAGTTTCCCGAGCGAGATCGTATTTTCTTTCCTGTCAATCCTTACCAGCTTGGTTTCGAGTTTTTTAACAACAAACATTTCGGTACCTTTGCTGTCTTTTACAGATAATTCTTCCAGCAATAATGCGCCTCTCCAGCTAATTTTTACACCTCCAACCAAAACCTCCGAGCCTGTTTGACGTGTCAGAAATGCTGCAGCAAATCTGGTGGCCACAGTCTGTATTTCGGGATTATGAAGCAAAAGCCCCATCACCAAAGGGATTGAAACCACAAAGGTGATGAAATACAATAATATTTTAATTCCGTTTTTTAAGATAAGAGATTTTGATTTAGGATTTGTGATTTTTGCTATTTGAGATTTGAATTTTGAGATTTGAATTTTGAGATTTTAATAAAAGTTACATTAAACTACCGACTGGTTAAATGATCCCTCGTTCCTTTTTAATTTGCTCATAAGCAGCGTTGAGTTCCTGGAATTTTTCCTTCGCCGCATGTTGTATTTCGGCACCAAGGTGTGCAACTTTGTCGGGATGATATTTGACTGCCATTTTCCGGTAGGCTTTTTTTAGTTCTTCGTCGTTGGCATCGGGCGTGATTTCGAGAATTTTATAATTATTAAAATTATCTTTAAAAAACATGGCTT
>CAIYZW010000016.1 GCA_903930725.1 uncultured Bacteroidota bacterium | reverse complement strand
CCGCTGATGGATAATCCGGCGGTTGTAGGATAAATGTTTACCGAAGTGTAACTTGAACTACCGTCACTGGCATTCAGCACAGCTGAAGAAGTTTCGCTTGTACTGCCGTTCACCCTTATGGTAATCGCTCCCTGGTGTGTGCCCAGATTTATGGCATCGAAGGCATCTTTAAGTGTTGTATAAGCTCCTGCAAGAGTTCCTGCCGTGGCAACAACTTCTACTGGATAAAAAAAGGTAACCGCAACCTCTTTTCGTAAAGTGCTTTCGCAACCTGTAACCGTTTGGCTTGCAAAGTACGACTGTGCAACAAGAACTTCGGTTTCTAAATATGATGTGCCACCGCTTCCTGCCGGGTACCATGTGATGCCGCTGCCAGTTAATGTGCTGGATAGATTGGCAAGTGTTTTGCCTAGCATAAAATTGTAGGTTTGGGCCGACGCTCCCGTTGGGGCGGCAGGTATCGGATTGACAGCCATTTTCACCGCATTCGATGCAGCGGCACCAGTCCAGTTGGCCATACAGCTTACGCGGGCAATCCGCTTGTACCAGGTAGAAACGCTAACTAAATCAGGGTTGTAGGTGGTTGCCGTATAAGTACCTGTGCTGAGGTCGGTGTATGAAATGTTGTCGGTAGAACTTTGCCATTGGTATTGCAGAGTGAGGGTTTCGCCGCTTGGCAGCGCAGAATTTGTAATCAGTACAGGGTCGAAAGCGGAGCAACTGTTTTGGTTGTCGGCTATGGTGCCGCCGCTGCTTGGGTTTGTACAGGCAGTATTTACCGTTACCGCAAATCCCGATGAATTTGCCTCTGAGCAGGCACCACTTTTAATAACAGCCCGGTAAGTCCAGACTCCGATAGAAGAAGGTGCCTCACTATATGTTGTTAATGTATTTGAAATTGTTGTCCAGGAACCGCTGGCTAATTGTTTTTCCCACCGCGATACTGTTCCTGTATGTCCACTCAGGGTCATGGTTCCGGTTGATTCGCCAAGTTTGATCGGTGTTGTACCACCTGCGATACTTCCTCCAACAGAAACGGGATCCACAGTTATTGCCCAAACTCCGGTTGAAGAGGTAAAGCTGGTATTGCAGGTGCCATCTTTTGCCTGACGGCGGTACCAGGTGGTTGCTGTCAGTCCGGTTGGCGGATCGTAAGTTGCTGAAATACTGCCGCTGATATCTGTGGGCGTACCCGTAAAACCAGCGTTCAGGCTATTTTGCCACTTGTACGTGATGGTTCCATCGCCACCGCTTGCAGCGGTTGAATTGCCTATTTCTGCAGGATTACCCGTGTAGCAAATAGTTTCACCGGTAGTTTGAATGCTTCCGGCTGTGAAAAGGGGGCGAACGGTAACTTTTATTGCTGTTGTTGCCAGCCAATCGCTTAAACAGCTAACTTTTGCCAGGCGGCGGTACCACGTGGTTGCGGTAAGTCCGATTGGTGGGTCGTAGGTTGCTGTTGTTCCATTAGGGGAAATATCCGAAAAACCTGCAACGGTGGTTCCGTCGATTGTACTGCTTTGCCATTTGTACTCCAGCGTGCCGGTTTGCCCGGTGGGCGCTGTGCTGGTAAACGCAACCGGATCGCCGCCGCTGCAAATGGTTTGGGCCGTAGCTATGGCGCCACCAGTTCCGGGATTTGCACAGGCAGTATTTACCGTCACAGAACAACCCGATGAATTTGCTGCTGAGCAGGTACCACTTGTAACGACAGCCCGGTAAGTCCAGACTCCGATAGAAGAAGGTATCTCACTATATGTTAATGCTGTATTTGTAATTGGTGTCCAGGAACCGCTGGCTAATTGTTTTTCCCACCGCGTTACTGTTCCTGTTTTTCCGCCGAGGGTCATGGTTCCGGTTGATTCGCCAAGTTTGATCGGTGTTGTGCCTCCAGTCACACTGCCACCAACACTTTGTGGATATACCGTTATACTTTTTGATGCACAATCCGTACTGTAAAAGCCATTATTAAAATTTTTGGCATAATAAGTAGTGGTTACGGTAGGACTTACAAGCAGTGTATTGCCGGTTCCAGCCGTTGTTCCTCCGCATGATGCGGTGTACCAGTAAACTGTTCCCAGAGGCGCCGTTGCCGTAAGCGTAGTGCTTGTGCCTAAGCAAATTGGACTTGCAGGGGATGCGGTGATCCCTGTTGGAGCTGCCGGTGAAATATCATCCGTAAGGACTACAACAATGCCCAATGCATAAGAATTGTCTGTAGAAAATGTTGTTCCTCCATTGTTGGACCATTTAACACTATAAGAGCCACCAGAGGATTGAGAGTACCATCCTAAAGTGTTGTCACCAGATGCTTGAAAACCTATAAAATAGTCTGTGTTTGGGGTGATATTCTTATTTAACTCAAAAGTGGTTTTACCAGTACCTGGAAAAACGGTACAAGCTCCATTACCGTGGTTCAATTCCGACAATGGTCCTGAATATATTGAAATGCCACCTGTGGGGCTACCGTTTACCGCTTTTGTGTACAACCAGATTGAATAATTGCCAGTACCGGCAAATCGTGAAATCTTTGCAGTCACTGTCTTAATGTAAGTGCTTACTGCATCGGATTTAAAAGGAATTAAAAATATCACGTTCCCCCCTAAATAATTATTCCCAACAAAAGCCCAGGCGGGATTCATATTACATCCCGGATAATCGATAATGGTAACATCCGTTGCCGTTGCGCTATTATTGTTAGCTAATAATAATACCATCAGAACCAGGGGTATCAGATATTTTTTCCCGGTAATATGGGTGTTATTGATGATCGCGGTTGGGGCCAAAATCGTTCGGGCAATTCTTTTTGACGTAAATACTGTAATTAATTTTCTCATGATTTTTTTAGTTAAGCTTAAATTATGGTGTTTACTCATTAAATTTCTTTTTATTTAATTGTTCCTGTAGCTGATCGATTTCTTTTTTCATCCGGGCTCTTTTTTCCTTGATCTTTTTTGCTTCCGTTTTCAATTCATCGGTTTTTTCATCGATG
>CAIYZW010000015.1 GCA_903930725.1 uncultured Bacteroidota bacterium | reverse complement strand
CTTCAGTCCAGATAATTGATCCGTTCTTACGCTTCTTTCGCTCAACAAATTCTATTTTCCGGTCTTTCATCAATAGGTCTTCACGATCGAGGCGGACAGGTTCGGGCTGTATTTCCAACGAAATATCGTTAACAATATTCATTTTGATGAGTTCCTGTTTCGAATAACCAAGTTGTAACTCGGCAGCAGGATTAACATTTACAATTTCGCCTGCTCGTGCACCTCCGTAACGGGTGATGAAAACGGCGTCAGGAATTTCGTTAAAGAGCTGTTCAAACTTCTTTTCGCTCTCGATAAGGGCCATTTTGGTTTCCTTTATTTTCCTGTTTCTAAAATAGAACAAGACCATAATAACCATCAAAAAAAAGATAATTGCTATGTGGAAGTTGCGCAGCATCTTCTCGTTTTCGAGCTTGAGCAGGTTTATCTGTCGTTCTTTTTTTTCGTTGTTGTAAAGTTGTTCCATTTCGCCAATACGGCTTTGCGACTTAATCTGGTTCAGGCTGTCGCTGAGCATCATAAATTTAATCTGATAATCGTAAGCCGCTTTATAGTTATTTTGAAGCAGCATAATTCTGGAAAGAATCTGATAGGCATCTTTCTGAATAAAGAAAAATTTGTTTTGAAACGAAATCCGGAGGGCGCTGTCGGTGGCTGCAAGGGCAAGATCGAACAAACCCATGTCGGTGTAAAGGTTTGCAATATTACGGTAAGTATGAGCCATATAAAAAACATTACCTAATTTTCTGGAAATTTCCAGTGCAGCTTTGTTCATTAATAAAGCCGAGTCGTAAACTTTTTGATCTCTGAAAACCCGGGCAATATTTCCCAGGGTCGAAAGCGTCCCACCCGGAGCGCCAATTTTTTGTTTAATGTCAAGGGCTTTATAAAGGTAACTCAGGGCTTCGTTATACTTTGCCTGATGACGGTAAACAATTGCCAGGTTATTGTAAGCATAAGAAATAAACAAGCTGTCCTTTGTACTGATTGATAATCGGAGCGCTTTGAGGAAGTTTTCTTCGGCTTCGTCGTATTTTTGCGAATCAATTAAAACGGTACCTATGTTAAGATATGCCCTCGCTTCGGCGGCGTTAAACCCGGCAGCTATGGCCATTCCGGCTGCTTTTTTGGCGTATTCCATGGCTGGTTCGGGGTTTTGCTGCATAAGATAAGCATTGCTCAGTGACAATAAATTCCAGACATATTCCTTCGAACCAGGTTTACCTTCCATGAGTTCGAGTGCATTATGAAGCGTTTCGGTGGCTAATTTGAAGTTCTCGAGACCTGAATATTCTTCAGCTAATCGGGCATAAATATCAACACGTATCGAGTCGTTTTCGGCCCGGGCTATTGCCGAAAGTAAACTGTCAATTTTTGTTTCGGAAAATGCCAGAAGTGGTATCAAAAACCCGATAATCAAAAGAAATCGTTTCATAAATGCACACAATTAGGTATTTTACTTCTTACTACAAAGAAAAGCAAAAGCATCAAAAGAGGCTATGGTTTTTTAATGAAATTTCTGAAATTAAAAAAATTCTTTGGAAAGCGATGATTATGCATCGCCGAGCCCCTTTAAATAAACGAAATTTGAGCTAAGGAAATTCATGGACGATTACATCAGACCAAACACATAGATTCCTTAACAGAACTTTTAATTTGCCGGTAACCGGAATTAAGCAACATCACGAAAAAAGTATTAATGCTGAACCAAAGGCTGGAATTTCTGTTTATTGGCTGTTTCCGTTTCAATGTTTAATCTTTAAAAAAAATAATATGTCCAAAGGAATGTTTCAGGTCCCCGAACCAGTTAATGAACCTATTTTATCTTATGCTCCGGGTAGTCCCGAAAGGAAAACGCTAAAAGCCACAATTAGCGAATTAAGGTCAAAAGTTTTGGATATCCCGATGTTTATCGGCGGAAAGGAAATCCGCACCGATCAGCGTTTCGAGATCAGGCCACCACACGATTTAAAACATTTGCTCGGCCACTATTACATGGGCGACAAAAGCCAGGTGTTGATGGCCATTGATGCAGCCCTGGCAGTTCGCAAAAAATGGCAGGCACTTCCCTGGCATCACCGCGCTTCCATTTTCCTGAAGGCAGCCGATCTTGTTTCGGGGCCTTATCGCGCAAAAATAAATGCTGCAACCATGTTGTGCCAGTCGAAAAATGTTTACCAGGCCGAGATTGATGCTGCCTGCGAAATGGCCGATTTTTTCAGGTTTAACGTACATTTTATGACTCAGATTTATAAAGATCAGCCCATCTCATCCAAAGGAATCTGGAACCGTGTGGAACAGCGGCCTCTCGAAGGTTTCGTTTATGCCATGACACCTTTTAATTTTACCTCCATAGCCGGAAACCTTCCAACAGCGCCAGCTTTGATGGGAAATGTTGTGGTTTGGAAACCTTCAAACACTCAGGTTTATTCGGCAGCAGTAATTATGGAAATACTTCGTGAAGCTGGTTTGCCTGATGGTGTAATTAACATGATTGTAGTTCCCGGTCCGGTTGGTGGGAAAGTAATGTCGGAGCATCCCGATTTTGTGGGCGTTCATTTTACCGGATCAACCGAAGTATTTAAAAAAGTATGGAAAGCCATTGGCGACAACGTGATGGTTCATAATACGTATCCGAAAATTGTTGGCGAAACAGGTGGTAAAGATTTTGTGATGGTTCACAATACCGCGCATCCCAAACAAGTTGCAACGGCACTTTCGCGCGGAGCATTCGAGTATCAGGGACAAAAATGTTCGGCAGCATCTCGGGCTTACATTCCCAAAAGCCTCTGGCCGGCAGTTAGAGAATTCCTTGTTGCCGATCTTAAATCCTTTAAAATGGGAGGAGTCGAAGATTTCAGGAATTTTATAAATGCAGTGATTGATGAAGCTGCTTTTGATAAAATATCCGGATACATCACAAATGCCAAAAAAGATGGAATCGAAATAGTTTCAGGAGGCAATTTTGATAAATCGAAAGGCTACTTCATCGAACCAACGGTGCTTTTGACCGATGATCCAAATTACATCACCATGCGCGAAGAGATTTTTGGACCGGTACTTTCAGTTTTTGTTTACGACGACGAAAAATACGAGGAAACGCTCGAACTGGTTGATAAAACCTCCCCGTATGCCCTTACCGGAGCTATCTTTGGAAAAGATCGTTATGCGCTCGATTTAGCTATAAAAAAACTCGAGAATGCCGCTGGGAATTTTTACATTAACGACAAACCAACCGGTGCAGTTGTTGGGCAGCAGCCTTTTGGCGGAGCCAGGGCTTCGGGTACAAACGACAAATCAGGTTCTTACATCAATTTATTGAGATGGGTTTCAACGCGCTCTATCAAAGAAAACTTCGATCCACCGACAGATTACCGGTACCCCTTTTTAGCTGAGGAATAGCTTTTTTATAGTCCGGCCAAAGCTGTTTTACATAAAGAATGACTATTATTGCAGCTATGAATAATACTTTAAACTTTAAACAAAAAATCAGCTATTTGCTCAAAGCAACAAGGTTGGATAATCCTAATTTACTGCTTTATATTTTTCTGGGTGCCTTTGTG
>CAIYZW010000014.1 GCA_903930725.1 uncultured Bacteroidota bacterium | reverse complement strand
TGCAAGTTTTATTTTCATAATTTCTTTATTTGCTTTTATCAATTTACAAAACAACCTGCTAAAATCCTATTATGTAAAAAGTGCAAATAAATTCCTCAATAAACACCATTTTTTATTCAGATTTTAGCCTGTTATCCGACTTACAAGTTTAAGAATATTTGGTAAATTATCAGTCAAAAAAAATGTTCGAAAACTAAAATCTTTTCAATTTAAAAAGATTCTATTTTAATAAAACAGGGTAACATTATTATAATCAATAATTTAGATAAATAAAAAAAAGCCCCAAATACCTTGGGGCTTTTTTTTGATATCCACTAAAATTTAATTTATTACAATTTTTTCCATTGCAATTCTCTTTTCGGAAACAACTTTGAGGTAATAAACACCTTTTCCGATTTGGGAGAGATCAAGAGTGCCATTGCCATCAAATTTGGAAGTATTTATAATTTGACCTGTTGCATTTACAACATTAATGGTAATCTTACCACTGGCTAAAATGTTAAATACCCCGGTAGATGGATTTGGGTAGATCTCAAAATTATCCTTAAAGTCAGCAACACCTAAGGTGCTTGCTTTTAATGATTTAATCAATGACAAACCATTAGTTTCGTATGTTCCGGTATTCAAGTTTGGATCGTAAATAGCTAAAATATCAGTAACCTGACTGGAAGATGAGCTAAACAGTTTTAGATTCAAAATGTCACCCTCATTTAGGCCATCGGTTGCGGGAGTTGTCAAATCGTCTCCATAAACAATCAATGCCTGGTTATTGGCCTTATCGGAAATTTCGGTCATCCCGACACAGATTCCGGAAGTATTAAATACTCCGATAACTGAACCAACCTGGATTTCAGACAGAGCGGCATTATCAATTGAAATAATGTGGGCATCGCCCGTTTTTGCAACATTATTCCATGGTGTGGTATTTACAAATTGAACAACATTATTTGGGCTTGTAGATGACTTAACATTGAAATCGAAAGTAGCTGAGTTGGTCATTCTTATCAGATAACCGATGCCAGGTTCGAGCGTTTCGAGGGTGTAAATTCCACCGGCAGGCCAGTAAATCAGACCTTCCTGAATATTGAATGCAAAATACAGATTACTTCCAACCGGTTCAAAAACATCGGCAGCATTTACCGGAATTGATGAAAGTACCGGCAGATAATGCAACCCTGTTCCAAATGTTACCGTTTGCAGTGCGGATAAGCCGTAAAGCTCAAGTAATGCTGGTTCATTCATCTTAATTTTATAACCATTGTAAGTATCCCAATTTCCAAAATAATTGAGGTTTTGTGATGGCCAGTAGTAGCCGCCGCCAAATTTTATAATGATTTCCATTTGGTCCTCAATTCCAGCCAATACATCTTCAATTCCTGGATTTGCAGGAATTACAAAACCCGAAATGCCTAACCAGCCTGCTTCAAGTGCAATGGCCTGATCAGCCTGACTTGGGCTTGCATCCTGAACAATGGTAACTGTTTCTTCGGTGTTTAAAGCATCAGGTGCAGTTATAACAACATGAGCAGTGCGTGAAACAGTACCTACATTTTGATTATAATAGAAGGTAATTGTTGCGTCGTTTTCACCATCCATTGGGTCAGGAGTAAGCCAGCCAGCATCACTTATAAGTTCCCATGTACTACCATTAAACCCGTTAAAACTGATGGTAAACGATCCTGAACCTGAACTAAAAGGAATTGCAATATCGGTAGGATTTATCGTCATTGTTGGGTTTCCGAGTTCAAAATTGATGGCTTTTGCCTGCTCTGTGGTCTGTGCAGTTATAACTCCTGAAAATAATCCTGGGTCGGCTTTAGCAAAAGATGCGGGTGTAACTAATGTACCATTCACAGTAACCGATCCACCGGCAGGTACAGCCGCAATATTGCTTGGATCAAAAGTGAAAGCAGGGGCTAATATTGTATTGCCGTTTTCATCAGTCAATGCTGAGCCGAAAATATCAATATCAAGTAATGGTGATTCACCAGTTGTTTCGGAAACTTCAAATGTAAAATTATAAGTATGACTAAATTCGAAAGGTTTAAAGGAAATTAGCGACGGATCCAGTTCCATAACAGCGATTACAGCTGGAGGGTTAATAATAATTACATTAAGACCGCCAATTGCATTTACAAAAGCGGTAGCCCCAATGGTGGTCAAAGGTTCAACTTCGAGAGTGTAGCATTCCTGGTCAATTAAAACATCGAGAATATAGGCTTTGAAACATAATTCCATAGCTTGAATGTTGCCACAATTGTTTACAATTTCGGTATTGAAATTAGATGATTCCTGAAGGTCAACAGTTAATTCGTAATAATCAGCGGTAGTTGAGGTCCATTCTGAGTTTGGAATATTGGTAAACCATGTTGAACCTACCTTTCCGGCAGCATTTCCGTTCTCATCATAAATAGTAAAATCAATGCAATCAGACTTTCCACCAGGGTTGGTGTCGAGTGAAATCCTTAAACTACTGCCAACCGGCACAGTACCGGTTTGTAAAGCCAATAGCGCCAAAGCAGTTTGATAGGCAGTGCCATAGTATGATGGATAGTCATAATAATACCAGTAATAGTTGCCATTAACATCAGTGAAGTGCTGGCTTTCGATGGTGTTGTATAGCTGAGCGTACCAGTCGCCTCCGGCAAAATTTGTTTTGTTAAGTAATGATAATGCTTTAGAAAGCTCATAGATGTAATAATAATATCCGGCGCCATAATAGACATGATCATACATATTTACAGGAACTAATAATTCCGAAAGGGGATATTGTTCAAGGTAATTTGACATGGTTTGTGCCAGAGCGGCTGCAGCTGTTACTCCATGCTGTTTAGCAAGAATAAGCCCCCAGATGCTGGCGGCGGTATTTCCTCTTAACCAGTCGTATGGTCCCTGATAACCAATGTAAGTTACATCGCCGTATGCTCCTTTATGATAATCAATATAGTTGTAAATTTTATTCCAAACATCTTTGCCGGTGTAACCTGTTTCGTTTAGAGCAAGAAAGGCCCACTGATTACAAGACATGTCGCCACCATCCGGTGAAGTATAACTTCTGTCGTAACGCCAGCTAACTCTTGGCCAAGCAGGGTCAATGTCTTGTGTGTAATAATTCAATCCAAGAGCAATGGCATTTTCTACCTGTGTTTTGAGTGGATCAACCAATCCACCAGTGTTGAGCGCAGATTGCAATGCAACCACTGACTGAGCTGTGCCATAGCCATAGGTTGTGCTATAAAACGCTCCTGCATCATATTCTCCTACCGGAATTTGGTTTCCAATGAGAAACGTAATTGCATTGGTAACCACTGTCCCGTATAAAGGATCGTTAACACCATACCCATTGGCTAAAAAAGCCTGAAGGCACAGTGCAGTAATACCAGCATCACCTTCCCATTCGCCCAGGGCTTTTGCTTGCTCATGAACAGCTGTGGGATTGATGCTCGGACCAGAATTTTTATTTGGTTCTTTTGAGGTGTTTTGTACAGAGGCTAAATAAGCCAGCCCCTTTTCGACCAGAATATTTGACTTTTGAGCTGGGCTAGTAAACCATGCGGCCAAAAGTAATCCTGTTAGAATGAGTGTAAAAAACTTAAACTTCATAAATCCTCCTTTTTAATTGTGATTGGATATAAAATTGTCTATAAAATTATGTAAAATTGAATTATTCAGACTTAAAAATTAAATTTCGCTTTTTAATTGTTGTTGATTCAGGCAAACCGGCGATTTCTTCAAGTGCAAGAATTGAGTAGGCTGTAACTAAAACGGGGTTATTTTCCCACCATCTTCCGTTTTCATTAACCCAAAAGCCTTCAGGTGATTGGATCTTGATTATTTGACTGGCCAATTCATTCCTCCACTCGTGCGAAACATTTGAATTATCTACAAGAACATCGGTACCATAAGCATTTAGAGATTTCGCCATAGTCTGGTAATAATAAAACAATCCCTGATTACCCATTTTTGGTGCAGTTTCAACGGAGTAATTATAACGTATCCAGTCGAAGGCAGCTTTAACACGTTCATCATTCTTATCAACTTTGGCATAAATCATACTTTTTAATCCTGCATAAGTCATGCTGCCATAAGAATTAGTAGCTCCGGCTTTGCTTGCACCTGGTTCGTAAATAAAACCACCATCATTACTGCTATATTCCTCCGGATTTACACTTTGTAGGTTTTGGCATTTTGCAAGAAAAACAAGTGCTTTGTCGTAAAACAGTTTTTTACTTGCTGCTTTTTCTTTTTCATCTGGGGTTAATACATGCTCAGGTTCCTGATTATTAACATCGTCAATAGCCATAGCTTCGATGGCCCATTGCAAATTTGAAAGGTCAGGCCGATCGTCACCACCGTAACCTACACCACCATAATAAAGGCTGTCAGGAGTAATATCATTGCTTTCGTCAATTTGTTCTCCCATCAAAAATTTCTCAGCATTTTCAATGATTGTTTTGAAGGCAGGATCGTTGGCATCTTTGAAAGCAGTAAGACAAATTGCTGTGTTGTAATGCGACATATCGTCGAGGTAAATACTGCCGTCAGGTTTTACACAGGATTTCAAAAATTGAAAACCGTTTGCAATTGCAGGTTCGCCTGAAGTAATGCTTGGATGTGCCCTGAGGTAGGATGACAGTACTAATCCGGTAATTCCAGGGTAATGTTGCCATGAACCATCAGCTTCCTGGTTTTCGTAAAGCCATTTTAGACCAAGCTTTATCGAATGATCAATTTCTTTAGCTAAGGAAAGATCTACTTTTTGTTCGGTTTTTTGTGCTTTTCCGGATATCGAAAAAACGATAATCAACGAAAAAATAATAAGGATGCATTTTTTTATCATAAATCTGATTACTAATTATTTAACGATTGAATAACTAATTTAACCTGTTGACCTTTTACTAAACCTGCTGCTTCATTGGCATAAAAAAGTTCGTCATTATATTTGGCTGACGAATTTATTTCCATCAGCGCCACAGGATCGAAATAAGTTGAAATTATAGTAACATTTGGGTCAACAAGTAAATGGTTACTTTTGTGGGTAACGGCTCCCTTGAAAAGCCAGGTACAACGTTTTACTGCTGTTTTTGTGCGTTCATCACGCAAAAATGATTCAATCGGCTCCCGGATTAGTTTTCCTTCTTTTTCGATCTCAACAAACATTAAAACACTGTCGCCGGGTGTTTCGATAGTTTTGTATGGGCTTAAAGGATCCCTTTTGGTTGAATCATCGGGCAATTCGTTTACCGGGTCGAGCCCTAGTAGTATAAGTGCAGTTTGAAACTCGAGAGCCGAAATTTTTGTGGTAAGCAGGCTTTCGTGCGTTTTACCTTCGGGTCGGCAAAGAACAACTTCGATAAGTCCTGTGGCCATATTAATAGTACAAGGAATAGTCACAGTCTTTTTGGAAGTGTTGATTTCCATATCTTTAAGCATATAGGTATCCTCACTAATTCTGGTGAGTACTTCGGTAGGCTTTTGATTTTGAGCAAAAACTGACCTACCTGCTAAAAATGAAACTGCAAAGGCGATAAATGTTACAAAGGAGCCAAAGCTTAAAAATTTGTCTGTTTGTTGCTTGTTAAAAATATGTTTCATTTATGCTGATTTCAGATAACTAATCCAAGTGATTTTTAAAATACAATATTATAAACAATAAATGTGAAGTCCAAAAAAATAGAAAATATTTAACACAAAAAAACAGAATTATTGCGTCGAATAAACAGTTTATGAGCTAATAAACATCTATTTATGATAATTTAATAAATGTTAAAATTTGGTTAGTTCGCGTAGCAAGTAATCATTTTGTCAAATTGTAATATTTCTTCACCTAAAAAAAACAATAGTTTTGCGCTCAATAATGAGCATTACTAACCAAATTATGATTGCATTTATGATTAACTTTTCTTTACATCGCAAATTATTTTTCAGTTTTGGACTGATAATTTCAAACCTGATTATTTCGTATCATGCACGGGCACAAGACTTTTATGAACAAAGCGATACCCTGAAAAGAGTAACAATTGATGAGGTTGTAATTACTGCAAACCGCTACAATAACAAAATCGTAAATAGTGGGGCCACTGTTGCCATATTAGGTATAGAGGAAATCAGAGCATTGCCGGTTTTAAACTTTTCGAATACCTTAAAAATGCTTCCCGGAATTTTTATGTCATCTACCGATGGGATGGGTTTAAATCCACAGATTACCTTGCGAGGCTTTTATGGTGGTGGCGAAGCAGAATATGTAACCATGCTGGTTGATGGAATCCCGGTAAATGACCTCGAAAGTGGATTGGCAAATTATAACCTTGTGCCTTTGAATAGCCTAAGCAAAATTGAACTGGTTCGTGGCGGCTCTTCGCCCCTGTATGGCGATGCAGCTATGGGCGGGGTGCTGAATATAATCACCGAAAAAAATGGAAAAAAATTCCTGAATGCTTCAGTAGGTTTTGGGAGCTTTAACACCATGAATCTGGGATTAAACATGGGTGCAAAATTTAAAAAAGGTTTTTACGAAATCTATGGAAATCAGGAACAAACCGATGGTTTCCGGGATCACTGCAAGTGGAAATCCACCACTTTTGGAGGTAAAATCAAATATCCGATTAACCAAAATTCCACCTTATCGCTCGGCTTGCATAGCCAGCTTCTTAATTCACAGGAACCGGGGAGTTTAAATGAGATTCTCTCGAAAGATGACCGCCTGCAATCATCTGCATATTTTAAAGAAGATGGAAAAGAAAGCCAGAAACATCTCATAAACCTGGGTCTTCACAACAAAATTAATAAAACAACCGACCTCGATGTTTCACTGAGTTACAACTACAAAAACTCAGATATGACCCGAACCTTCCAACAACCGTCAATCGTGGGAATTTTGACAGAGACTGGTTTTATTATGGAAGGATTTTACGACACAACCTACTTTGGAGATACGAAACTTAAAAATATTAAAACTAATCAGATTGAT
>CAIYZW010000013.1 GCA_903930725.1 uncultured Bacteroidota bacterium | reverse complement strand
GTTCTTCTTCATTTTATGGACTTACGATACTTTTGCCTACCTCACAGGTGTTCTTTTTGGAAAACATAGATTATTCGAAAGGATTTCTCCAAAAAAATCATGGGAAGGTTCCATTGGTGGCTTTGTATTTGGACTGCTGACAACCTGGGTTGTTTCTTATTTTTTCAAAGAATTTGATTTGTTAAACTGGTTGGCAATTGCATCAATTATAATGATTTTTGGTACTTTTGGCGACCTTGTTGAATCGTTGTTCAAAAGAAGCCTTAATGTGAAGGATTCGGGCAATATTTTACCAGGTCACGGTGGGTTACTCGACAGATTTGACGCTGTGCTCCTTGCAGCTCCTGCAGTGTTTGTTTACCTAATTTTAATTAAATGATAAAGTGATGCGGATTCACAAAGAAGGATATAAAATAATTTTGGTGGTTTTTGTAGTTCTTACAGTCACCCTTGCAATAGTTGATTGGTTTTTACCGAATCAAACGATTTTTCACTTTGTACTTTACTTCGTTGTTTTTGCCTTTTTCCTATTTATTTTACGATTTTTCCGCAACCCAAAACGCCCGGTTCTTCATAACGAAAATGTAATTTTAGCTCCTGCTGACGGTAAAATTGTGGTTATCGAAGAGGTTGAAGAAAAGGAATTCTTTAAAGACCGGCGGTTGCAGGTTTCTGTTTTTATGTCGCCGATGAATGTCCATAAAAACTGGTATCCTGTGAAAGGAACCGTTAAGTTTGTCAAATATCACCCGGGCAAGTTCCTTGTAGCCTGGCATCCCAAATCCTCCGACCTTAACGAACGCACAACTGTTGTTGTGGACAGGCCTCATAACCAATCCGTTTTAATCCGTCAGATTGCTGGAGCCGTGGCTCAACGAATTGTTTGTTACGCACGACCAAATACTACTGTAAATCAAGGTGAAGAACTTGGATTTATAAAATTTGGCTCACGGGTAGATTTATTCCTTCCTCTCGGAACAAAAATTGAAGTTATTAAAAATCAGAAAGTTACGGGCAATGTTACCGTAATTGGCCGATTTTAGCTCTTTTTTGGTTCTTCCCCATTCTCTTTCCACTTCCAGATTCCAGCCTCTTTTAAAGTCGCTATTGGAATTTTAATCGTTGCCGCTCCGCAAGAATAAGGTACTAATTCATAAGCTTCAAAATAGAAAACCAGGTTTAATGGCTCTTTCCCAAATTTCTTCCAATCCGCGGTAACAGCAGGCTCTTTATCGAAACAATTTACCGGGTTTTCGAAATGTTTTATCAGCAGCTTATTCAGGGTTTGTAAATTCCCGGGGGTATCGAGATTGACTAAATCGGTAAGTTTAAGAAATTTTCCGCCTTTTACATCAAAGTTGTACGCAGTTAGTGCTGTAAAACCATGAGCGCCAAGTGCGTAGCTATAAGTCTCGAACTTAACACTTATCAGCGCAACATCCTTGCTTAAAATTTCATAACGATTCATCAATTCATATTTTCCGCGCGCACCGGTTTCTTCGATAGTTTTTCGTGCACCTTTGATATCAGTTCCCCAATAATAAAATGCCGCTGTATCTAAAAAAGATACCATGCTTTTGTTGAGCGATTCGAGTCCAACATTTGTTTTATTATTTGAAACAGTAAATATAGGATATTGAATATCAATCGAATAACAGGTGGTATCTCCGATGATTTTCGATTGTTCAATGATAGTATATTCGGGTTTACTGTTTTCGGGAGGTGTTTGGTTACAGGCGAATAAAAATGCCATTACCAGCATTAGCAAAAAAGTCTTTGTTTTCATAACTGTCAAATTTTATCAGAATTTATCTTAAATCAATTTCTTTAACTCGATTAAATCGAAGATTTCGAACTGGATGCCGCCATTGTGTGCAATCCGGTTTGGATTAAAAAAAACAGTATCCATCCCAACATTTTGAGCACCAATAATATCCACCTCAATGTCATCACCAATCATAAGGCTTTCGGTGGGAAGCGCATTGGCTTTTTCGAGGGCAAAATTAAAAATGCAATTTTCTGGCTTTTTACAGCCGGCAGCCTCAGAAGTTATCACCTTATCGAAATATTTATCCAAACCTGCATTACGCAATTTGTTAAACTGGACCTCTTCAAAACCATTGGTGATAATATGAAGAGAACAAAGCTGTTGCAGATATTCGAGGGTTTCGATGGAATTGGGAAATAGATTGGTTTTTTTTGGGCTGATGGTGATGTATTCATACCCGATTTGTCGCGCCAATTCAGGGTCATCAATGCCAAAATCCAGCAAGGTAACCTCAAACCTTCGCCAGGTAAGATAGCTTTTTTCAATTTTTCCTTCAACATAAAGCGCCCACAATTCGTCGTTGTGGCGGAGATAGCTTTTGGTAAACGCTTCAAAACTGCTTACACCCCTTTGATACAGATTATATTTTTCGTAAATTTCCTGGTAAGCTTCGTGCGAGTTTTTGTCAAAATCCCACAAAGTACGGTCGAGGTCGAAAAAAATATGTTTGTAATTCTTCATTCAGAGCTAAAAATTTTGGCAAAACTATACTTTTTTGATGAAATAAACTAGTATCATGAATTTCTTAATAAATGAAAATCAATTAGTTATGACATTTTAAAATTTTATTTTAAAATATTCTTGACAATTGGAGTTTTCTGACATACATTTGCAATATCAAATTGATATTAATATAACATTAATTTAAATTTTAAGAAAATGAAAAACGAAACAAGTTTCAAACCAATTTCAGGTTATATCATGCTGATTATCGCGCTGATACTGATTATTGGACCGGTTTTGGGAATTTTAGCTACACAAATGGTTTGGTTGGTTGCTTTTATTGTAATCGGAGTTTTCCTTGCCACAGGTTTTGGGGTTGTAAACCCAAACGAATCGGCTGTTCTGATGCTTTTTGGAGCATACAAGGGAACTGTAAAAGACAATGGTTTTTTCTGGATGAATCCGTTTTTTACGCGAAAACGAATTTCGCTCCGTGCCCGCAACCTAAACAGCGAGCCTATTAAGGTAAACGACAAACTGGGAAATCCAATTATGATTGGAATTGTGCTGGTTTGGAAAGTTGAAGATACCTTTAAAGCTGCTTTTGAAGTGGACGACTACAGCCATTTTGTTGATATTCAGAGTGAGTCGGCCATCCGGAAACTGGCAGGCCATTACCCGTACGACAATTTTGATGATGAAGGTGCCGAGATTACTTTACGTGGTGGGGGCGAAGAGGTGAATCAGAAATTGGAAGATGAACTTTCGGAGAGATTGGCAATTGCCGGAATCCAGGTTCATGAAGCGCGGATTAGTTATTTGGCTTACGCCAGCGAAATTGCCGGTGCAATGTTGCGTCGTCAGCAGGCTACAGCCATAGTTGCAGCCCGTTTTAAGATTGTTGAAGGTGCAGTAAGCATGGTTGAAATGGCGCTCGATCAATTGGCTAAGAAGAAAATTATTGACATGGACGATGAGAAAAAGGCTGCAATGGTAAGCAACCTCATGGTTGTACTTTGCTCGGATAAAGATGCCAGCCCGGTTGTTAATACAGGAACTTTACACCAATAAAATTTATGGCCACCAAAAAAACATTTGTACTTAGGCTCGACCCCGATATTTACGAAAGGTTGGAAAAATGGGCTGCTGATGAATTCAGAAGTGCAAATGGACAGATCGAGTGGATTTTGGATCAGGCTTTAAAAAAAGCAGGAAGAAGCAAGTTCAAAGAACAAATCCCGGAAACGGAAAATAAACAGGAAAATGATTTATAAGGAAGATCAAAAATTTAACGAACCAGCAATTTGGATTGGTTTGATTGTTTCAGGCTTAGTTGTAGTCGGGATATTCGGTTTTGGGTTTTATCGCCAGATTATTCAAGGACTTCAATTTGGTAACAACCCGATAAGCGACAATGGATTAATCGTTTCACTAAGTTTAGTTATACTTCTGTTTTTGCTGGTTTTTTTGTTGTTTGCTTTTGCAAAACTTACGACAGTAATTGATAAATCAGGAATTGCCTACAAATTTTTCCCGTTTCATTTTAAATTCCATCAGATAAGTTGGGATAAAATCGAAAACTTTGAAGTGGTAACCTACAAGCCATTAAAGGATTATGGTGGTTGGGGAATCAGAATTGGCAGGAAAGGAAAAGCTTTTAATATTTCGGGTAACAAAGGGTTACAATTGCAAATGAAGTCGGGTAAAAACATTTTAATCGGGACGCAAAATGAAACAGAACTTACAAATTTCACCATCAGATTCAAGATAATAATGGGTTCATCAACCTGACAAAATCCTGATTTGAAACAAAAAAACCGGAAGTTGGTAACAATTTCCGGTTTTTTTTTCGCTTGTGTTTTTCAATTATCTCAACACCAAAACCCGTTGTATCATGTTGGTTATCAGCGAGCCATTAATCTGTAGAAAATATACTCCATTTTTAAAACCAGAAGTGTTTAGTAAAAATTCGTGGCTCCCGGCGTTTAATTTTCCAGGATTAATTTGTGAAATCAACACACCCTTTTCATCAAAAACCGAAATCGAAATATTCCCTTCGGCAATAAGATCGAAATGCAGCATTGTATGGCTTTTGCAAGGATTTGGCAAACAAGAAAATTCCATTTCAGCAATGTCCGGATTCTCCTTTACCGAAACTGAGGGGTTACCTTTTTCGCCATAAACTCCGGTATGCCGCACATTATACTGCAAAACCGGTAAAACAGATTTTTCTTCGTTGTACGGTACACCGTTTTCCCACATATAAATGTATGATTTGTCACCGTTTTGATCGTACCCGCCACCATTAATGTTGAGCAGCCCATCACCATCAATATCAGTCACAAACGGATTTATGAAAAATGAAGTTCCAGTAACGTTTATCGGCCAACCTTCCATCATGGTACCATCGTGGTTGTAGCCGTTGTAAATAGCGCTGCTGGTGTTATCGTCAAACATAAGTTCAAACATGTTATCACCGTCGAGATCGGCAATAACAATCTGGCTGTTTACCGCCCAAATAGGTCCAATCGGGAAACCGGGCAAAGCTGTCCCATCTTTATCCCAGGCATAAACATAATCCATTGCGCTTCCCGATAAAACCTGATCGCCTACCGCAACATCCAAAACGACGTCGCTGTTAATATCAGCAACAGAAACCGGTCCGTAAATCCAGTG
>CAIYZW010000012.1 GCA_903930725.1 uncultured Bacteroidota bacterium | reverse complement strand
CGGTGTTAACCGTTTGAAATACGATTTTGGCGCTCAACCGGGCGATACAATTGATATTATGATGATTAACTATCCAACAAAATTGATAGTCGAGGCAATAGACTCTATTTACATAAATGGTAGCTTTCGGAAGACAATTTTGCTCAAAAATGAAGTGGGTAATGATTACGAAAAATGGATCGAAGGCATTGGCAGTAACAGAGGGATTTTGCAAAGTGGTACAGCCGGATATGTTGGAGGTTGGTATTGGTTTTTATGTATGTCCGAAAATGGAGAATTGATTTACATGAATCCGGACTACGATTTTTGCTATTTATACACAGGTTTGATTGATAAAAGCAAACCACAACTTCAAATTTACCCCAATCCAGCTAAAAACATATTGACGATCGAAAATAAAGAGAATGTCACAATTCAGTCAATCACCCTCACCAATATCAATGGACAAATAATCAAACAATTTGCCACCGATAAATCAAAATTAGATATTACCGAAATTAATTCGGGTACCTACCTTCTGAAAATTTGCTGTGAAAAAGGAGACCTGATTAAGAAAATTGTTATCGAAAAATGAAATACGCTTAAAGTATTCTTCTCTATGCTGGCACCTGTGGCACCCCCTCCACTCCCTTCCCCGCCCCCAGATCCACAATAATCCGGGCATTCAGGTAATTCGTATAAAAATCAACATTTTTCCCTTAACCACATTCAAAAAATTTCATGTAAGTTTGCAGAAAAAACGATTATGATTATCGAAAGAACACAAACAGAAATAATTTTTCGCCTGCCTAAAAATGTAAATATCGACGATTTACAGGATTTAACCGATTTGTTCGAGTACAAGGAAATCACCAAAATATCAAAAGCAACACAAAAAGATGTTGACTCACTTGTAAAAGAAATTAAAAAAGGACGTTGGGAAAAAACCAAACAACTACTCAACTGATGAGAATTGTTATCGATACCAACATCACCTTTAGCGCCATTTTAAATACCAATAGCAGGATAGCCCGAATACTCCTGCATCCGCGAAGCACATTCAATTTCTATTCAACAAATCAACTTCTCAACGAAATCGAAGAGCACAAAGGCAAAATAAAACAACTATCCGATTATTCCGACCACGAGTTAACCAGGATTACAAAGCTAATTACCGGCAAAATACGATTTATCAATGTTCGGTTAATTTCCCGGGAATCATTCAAACAAGCCGAAACATTAACCTTTGATGTTGACATTGACGATACCGAATTTGTCGCTCTTACCGAACATATCAAAGGCAAACTATGGACTGGCGACCAAGAACTCCAGCGCGGATTGATAAAAAAAGGATGGAATAAGTTCATCAACACCGATGAATTGTATCAAAAACAACTAAGGAAAAAATAAAGTTCTTCCCAAGCATCCATCTTTTTCACACCATCCCTTCCAACCCTACCCCTCCGGCACCTGCACCATCCCCTCCTCCCCTTTCCCAGCCCCCAGATCCACAATAATCCGTGCATTCAGGTAATTCGTATAAAAATCAGGGTTCGTAACCCGGAACGAAAGCACCAGCTTATCAAGTTTATTTTTCAGGATAATATCCGTATCCTTATACAACGCTTTTATAGCCGTCGTAGCCGACTTACTCACCGCCGCAGCATTACGCCGTTTCGGAATAGCCACCAAAAACTGCACCAGCAACGTCTGAAACTGCGTTATATCAGCAGCCACAATATTATAACCCGCCAATTGCGTGGCCAGCGGCAGTGCAGCCTCATATATAATCCGCGCCTTATCGTAAAAAATATTGCCGCGCGACTTCAGCAACTCCGTCGGTGTATAATCAACCATGCCCATCAGCTCGGCATTGCTCACCACACTCGCATAAGCCATCAGTGCCCCGCTCACTTTCAGCGTTTGTCGCGTAAGCGTTTCCCGCAGCACATTCCGCTCCGTCACCAACCCCGAAGCATCCTTTTCCTGTTTCTGCCTTTCAGTACGGATAGCCGTAATCTTTCCGTCCAATTCAATTTTAGTCGTACCAATCGCCCCTATCGAAGTCCATGTCGCCTGTGTATTAGCCAGAAATGCCTGCACAGCCTCAAACATATTCAATTTGTTAATCTGTCTTGCATTCATAACGGTATCAATTTTAAAATGAAGAAGCAAATTTCAAAAACATTTTACCAAAAACCAAATTTTAACCCATAAATTTCTTTTTCCAACCCTCCCCACACCTTAAAGCCCGATCCGAATTTCACTTTCAACCACCGTCAGATGTTATTTCTTCACTGTAAGATACCATTCCTTCACTGTAAGATGCCATTCCTTCAATGTATGATGTCAT
>CAIYZW010000011.1 GCA_903930725.1 uncultured Bacteroidota bacterium | reverse complement strand
TTATGCTCAGGACTTTACAGTCGCCGGAGGCTCATTGGGGTACATGCACGCCAAGAAAATTACCAAAATCATGGATCACGCCCTTAAATTAAAGGTGCCACTCATCGGGATTAACGACTCCGGTGGTGCCCGTATTCAGGAAGGTGTGAATTCACTGGCAGGTTATGGCGAAATTTTCTATCGAAACACACAGGCTTCTGGCGTAATTCCGCAGATTTCGGTTATCCTTGGCCCTTGTGCAGGCGGCGCGGTTTATTCGCCAGCACTAACCGATTTTGTGTTTGTAGTTGATAAAATCTCCAAAATGTTCATCACCGGCCCCGAGGTTATTAAAACCGTTTTAGGCGAGGAAATTTCGATGGAAGAACTCGGTGGTGCCAGGGTACATGCCGAAATCACCGGTAATGCGCATTTCTTTGCCGAAAGCGAGCAGGAATGTTTCGACCAGATTAAGCAGCTTGTAAGTTTTATCCCATGGAACAATGTTAAAAAAGCCGATTCCTTCCCCAAAAAATTACCAAAAACCCGGAAATACAAAATTGACGATATCATTCCTCCCGATTCAAAACAGCCTTACGATGTTAGAGATGTAATAAAAGCCATCGTTGACGATTCGGATTTTTTCGAAATTCAGGCAATGTTTGCAGCAAATATTGTAATTGGTTTTGCCAGGCTCGAAGGTCAGACTATCGGATTTGTTGCTAACCAACCACTTGTTCTGGCAGGAGTTCTCGACGTAGATTCATCAGATAAAGCAGCCAGGTTCATCAGGTATTGCGATGCTTTTAATATTCCGCTGTGTACTTTGGTTGACCTTCCGGGATATTTGCCCGGCGTTGAGCAGGAACATGCCGGTGTAATCCGTCACGGAGCAAAAATACTTTACGCCTATTCTGAAGCTACTGTGCCAAAAATTACTTTAATCATGCGTAAAGCTTATGGAGGAGGATACATCGCCATGTGTTCGCACCATTTGCGCGCCGATTTTGTATTTGCCTGGCCAACTGCCGAAATCGCTGTTATGGGACCCGAAGGTGCCGCTAATATTATTTTCCGTAAGGAAATTACTACCGCCGAAAATCCTGAAGAAGTTAGAAAGCAAAAAATTAAAGAGTACAAGAAAAAGTTTGCTAATCCTTATGTTGCTGCTGCTTATGGATACATTGATGCTGTAATCGAACCTTCTGAAACAAGGCATTTTTTAAGCCATGCGCTCGAAATCTCAAGCAATAAAGCCGAAATTCATCCAACAAAAAAACATGGAATTCCACCGTTTTAATCAATTTTTCGTATAAAATATTTTTATAATGACAACAGACGATCAAACATCACAAATGAGGTCACTTTTGTTGGACGACGTAAGGTACCGTACAACTTTTACAAGGAAGTACGCCGAGAAAAAACCATACAGTCCGCCAAATCTTAAACTTATTAAGGCCTTTATTCCGGGAACCGTCAGGGCAATTTATGTCAAGAAAGGCTCAAAAGTAAAAGCACAGGATAAATTACTTATCCTCGAAGCTATGAAAATGAACAACATTATTCTTGCTCCAATTGATGGGGTTATTAAAGAAGTTCATGTAAATGTGGGCAGTACAGTGCCTAACCACGGAATCCTGATCGAATTTGAATAGAATTTCCGAAATCGAAAAATAGCCGGTTCAGACCTTGTTTGATCCGGTTATTTTTTTTGAAGAGACGGCAAAACTTCCGGGTTTGTCCGGGCGATAAAATCCAAAATTTCATCCCGGCCCATGCCGGTTTTTGAGGAGGTAATATAAATTGGAGGCAAATCTTCCCAGTTTTTGCTTAGGTCTTTTTTGTAGAAATCAAGATTCTTTTCGGCTTCTGTTTTCGAAAGCTTATCGTATTTCGTAAAAACCAGGCCAAGTGGCAACTGGCTTTCGCCAAAATTGTCAATAATTTCGCGGTCGCTTTTTTGAGGGGGAATCCGCAAATCAACCAAAACAAAAGTGCAAACCAGGTTTTCGCGGTTTATCAAATAATCATCAATCATTTTTTTCCATTTTTCGCGGCTTGATTTGGATCTTTTAGCATAGCCATAGCCCGGAAGATCAACAAGATACCATTCTTCATTAATTAAAAAATGATTGATGAGTTGGGTTTTGCCTGGGCTAACCGAGGTTTTGGCCATCCCTTTGCGGTTACTCAGCGAATTAATGAGTGAAGATTTCCCAACATTTGATCGGCCAATAAAGGCGTACTCCGGAATTACCGGAGATGGGCAACTTTTATAATTTGAGTTACTTACAACAAATCGGGCATCGGTGATAAGCATATTTTTTATTTTAATACTCCATTTTTAATTAAAAATATCTTCAATGAAATGAAGTATTTATCATAGATTTTCGGAAAGGTGACGGTCTCTTTTTTTGCTGAAAATATCAGGAATTGTAATCAGAATGCCCGTTTCTTCAACCTCGCCAAAACTTTCGTTGGCCGAGGTTCCAAAAGTTTTCATTGTCGACGAAAGGCCCATGTAAGCGTTGACAAGTGGGGGGATTGACTCGTTTTGTTTCCGCACAAATTGCTGGAGTATTTTATAATTATCGTCATAAGTTACACCAGAAAACAAACTCCCGAAGAATGCCGGGTCGGTTTGGTTTGGAACAGGTTTATGTGGCCTTACAAGATTTTCAGGATCAGGGAAGAATTTTTCGAGAAAATACAAAATGGCTTCACGGGCCAACAAATCAGCCTTATTGTACATTGTTATTTTGCCAAAAAAATATTTTGCATCTTCGTTTAACGTGATTAATGCGCCAAGTCCATCCCACAGGTTATCAAGCGAATACATTCCTTTTCGTATGTTTTTGGTTGGCTGGTAATCCGGCTGTACAAACGAGCGACCCAACTCGATAGTCGAAGGAAGATAATCCTGAATGAAATTTTCGGAATACCAGAAAAGCTTTGAAGTGGGTGTTTTTACAATACCTGTTTCGTCTCTTTCGAGGAATTTACAATGGATAAAGCGGTAACCACCAACAATTTCCTGATCTTCGGGATTCCAAACCAACAACTGCATAAAAGGGTTGTCGCCCAGGTCGTAGCTATCAATATCGGTACTTTTTCCTGTGCCGCCGCCGGCATCACGAAAAGCAATTTCGCGAAGACGCCCCAATTCCAGCATCACATTTGGAGCATTTCGATGATCAACAATGTAAATCAGATTTTTCCCAAAATTGGTTTTTCTTACAAAAGTCTTTTCGGTGAGTTCGTTAAGTAAAAGCGATCTTTCGATTTTTGGTATTATTTCTTCCATAACCATAAATAACTATGATATTGATAACGATAAGATTATTAGCCTATTTCAAAATCTTCACCTCGTCCAAGCGCATAAACTTTTTGTTTGAGTATGCCAGCCCAGGCAGTAGGTGAATGAAGTTTCCCAAAAGTCTGGTAAGGAATTGGCTTTCCGAAAGTAATTGTTATTGTTTTGTCTTTTTGTTTGTACATTTCATCAACCAGATAAAGCATTTCGATGTTTGCTTTTACCTTAAGTAACTTTCTAATGTTTGCAAAGTTGTAAAAAAAATCGGAGTTTCGCCCATCAATGTGAACCGGAATAATATCCCGTTTAAATTGAATGGCTTTTGATAAAAAAGTCTTTTTCCAGTCCAGGTCAAGGATTTTACCTTTTTGCTTGCGCGATACCAAACCAGCCGGAAAATATAACAATAAAACCTCCGACTGAAATGTTTCGTTAAAAAGACGGATGTTTTCGGCATTACTGCCATGTTTGTTTACCGGGATAAATAACTCTTTCAGGTTTGGAAGGTTCATCAACAGGTCGTTAACCGGAAATAAAAAATCCTTTCTTTTACGGCTTACTTCCTGCATCAGCGCCATGCCGTCGAGGCCTCCAAGTGGGTGGTTAGAGGCAATGATGTACCTACCACTTTCCGGAAGGTTTTCGATGCCAACACTTTTTACGATTACACCAAATTCGTGCAAAATGGCGTAAAGAAATTCGGCGCCGAACTTCTCCCGGTTTCGGTAAATAGCGCCATTTAACTCATCCTGGTGAATAACTCTTTTGAGGTAAGAAAGGAGGAAATTTGGCAATAATTTTGCCAGTTTAGGGTTTTTATCCTTGAAAATTTTTTCGAGATTGATAAAATTTTCCGAAATTTCTATTGTTCCGGGTGTTGATTTTTGATTATCCATAACTTATCTTTGCAGCGCGTTATGCAAAATTAGCTTTTATCGTCTAATTAGCATTTTTTTATTGAAGATTAAACAAAGAAATTTGACATTTTGATCCGGTTGGATAGAATTCAAAAGGTTTTTTGATGATGAAATGAGATTCATTTCAGTCCCTTTAAAACCTTTAATTGGTGGGGCTTTCGCCCATTTTTTTAGCAGATGGAGTGGGAAAAAGTGGGGAAAGTTATTAACAATGTGGTAAAAAATGTAATTCTTTTTCTATATTTGTCCTTTAAAATTCACATGTAATGTTTGGTCTTTATTCCACTTATGATTGTAAAATTGATGACAAAGGAAGGGTACTGCTTCCTGGAAAGCTCAAAACTGAGCTTGCACTCTTTATTACCGATGTCTTCATTTTAAAAAGAAGTGTATTTGGCGGCTGTCTTGAGTTATGGCCAAAAAGTGAATGGGAAAAAGAAACAGCCGAAATAAGCAAGCTTAACCGGTTCAATCGCGAGAATGTCGAATTCATCCGTAAATACATGGCAGGTTTAAAACAGATCGAACTTGATGGTACAGGGCGGTTACTCATTCCAAAAGACTTACTTGCTTTTGCCGGAATCGAAAAAGACATCGTGCTTTCAGGCATGGGCGAAAAATTGGAAATCTGGGACAAAGTTAAATACGAAACCAATTTGAACAGCGGATCGGATTTTGAGAATTTGGCTGAACGGGTGATGGGTGGTTTACGAAATAAAACAGAATAAATCATGTATCACAACCCCGTAATGCTCCATGAAACCATCCAGGGATTGGCAATTAAGCCAGGTGGCAATTATGTTGATGCTACTTATGGCGGAGGCGGTCATTCTGCTGCAATTCTCCCGGAACTGGACCATGGCAGATTAATCGCTTTTGATCAGGATTCGGACGCGATGGCCAATAAAATTAACGACGAACGACTTATTTTAATCAATCATAATTTCAGGTACTTGAAAAACTTTTTGAAATATCACGATGCTTTGCCTGTTGATGGCATTTTGGCTGATCTTGGTGTTAGTTCACACCAGTTTGATGTAGCCGAACGTGGTTTTTCGTTAAGGTTTCCGGGCAGGCTGGATTTACGGATGAACCGTAAACAGGGCAAAACAGCCCAAAATGTGCTGAACGAATATTCACTGGATGACCTTACCAAAGTTTTTCGCGAGTATGGTGAAATCAACAATGCACGGGCAATTAGTGTGGCCATTGTAAAAGCCCGGGAAACAAAGCCTTTGGTGCAGTTTGAAGACCTCCAGGCTGTTCTGTTACATTATGCCCCTGTTGCCAAAGAAATAAAATTTTTTGCAAAAATACTCCAGGCCCTGCGTATCGAAATTAATGAAGAACTCGATGCACTTAAAGAATTTTTGATTCAGGCTGCCGAAGCGCTAAAGCCGGGAGGGCGTTTGGTAGTTTTAAGTTACCATTCGCTGGAAGACCGGCTGGTAAAGAATTTTATCAGATCAGGAAATTTTGAAGGAACTGTTGAGCAGGATTTTTATGGAAATGTAAAAACAGCTTTTACAGCAATCAATAAAAAACCATTGGTTCCACAGGAAAAGGAATTGGAGCAAAACAGCCGCTCCCGAAGTGCAAAACTAAGGATTGCCGAAAAACTTTAAAACCAATTAATATGAACAAACCCGTTAACAGCATCAGACAAAAAACAGCCGCAAATCCCGAAAAAGCTGAAAATGGCGGTGGTTTCAGAAAAAGTGTTGCAAACAGCATCAGGTTGATTTTGGAAGGGAAATTTCTTGACTGGAATAACTTTTACCAATGGTTCCCATTTTTAATTTTCCTTGCCGTGCTAGGGCTCGGATACATTGGAAACAACCACCTGGCCGAGCGCAAAATCAGGGAAACTCAAAAGATTAATCTCAGGATTAATGAGTTGAAGTATGAGTACATGTTTCGTAAATCCCAGTTAACCGGGGTAACACGATCATCGTTTGTCGGCGAAAACCTTGCATCAACAGGAATAAAACCTTCCATAACACCACCAAACAAAATTTTCCTTAAACCCAAAAACTTACAACCATGAACAAGCCAAAACAAAATGTGCAAACCCCCGCCATGGGGCCTGGTCGCGAAGTAATGCAACGCGTGTATGTAGTTTTTGTTTTCATTTTTGCCTTTGCGATGGCAATTATCGCCAGAGCAGTTTATATTCAGATATTTAAAGGCAACGAATTGAAGAACATAGCGTTAGAGCGCGAATTTGAGTTTTTTGATACTGAAGCCGTCAGGGGAAATATTTATTCATCTGATGGAAATTTATTGGCCACTTCAATTCCCGTTTACGAAATCCGGTTTGATGCCGATCCAAAATTGATTGACCAAAAGGTATTTGACGACAGCGTTGTTTATCTTGCCAAAGGATTGTCCAAAATATTTGGTGATAAATCCTACACCGAGTACCAGCAATTGCTTGTAAATTCAAGAATAAACACTAAGCATTTTATCAAAATCCAGAGCAATGTTACTTACGACAAGCTGCGATTGTTACGTAAACTACCCATTTTTTGCCGTGGTCAGTTTAAAGGTGGACTTATTGCTCTTATGAAACCTAAGCGCGTTTATCCTTATGATGACCTTGCACGCCGGACCATCGGTTTTTCGAGGCCTTCCGATTCGATTTTTGTTGGCCTCGAAGGTTATTATAACAGCTATCTTGAAGGTAAAAAAGGAAACGAACTCAGGCAAAGAATGGCAAATGCAGCCTGGAAACCGGTTTACAGCGAACTTAATTATGAGCCGCAGGATGGAAAAGATATTGTTACCACAATAGATAGTTATTTACAGGATGTTGCCGAAAGTACGCTCCAAAAACATTTGATCTACCATAAAGCCGACCAGGGCACAGTGGTGCTGATGGAAGTAAACACCGGCGAGATTAAGGCCATTGCAAATTTGCAACTCGATAAAAAGGATGGTAAATACAAAGAAATTTATAATATGGCTGTAGGCTGGGCTTTTGAACCAGGTTCCACATTTAAATTACCTTCGATGATGGTAGCCATGGAAGATGGCGTAATGGATCGGACCAAACAGGTTTACACCGGCAATGGTTCGATAAAATATGGATTTCTTAATATTACTGATGTACACCAAATCGGGACTTCAGGATGGAGTACACCACTCGAAATATTTGCAGAATCGTCCAATGTCGGGGTTTCAAAAATTATTTACGATAACTATAAAAGCGACCCCAAATCGTTTATTAACGGGCTTATTGAAATGCATCTTACCGACAGCCTTGGAATTGATATCCCCGGTGAAGTGCATCCAGAAATCGGAGAACCGGGCGGTCCTGGCTGGTCAATTGGTTCGTTACCATCAAAATCAATAGGTTACGAATTGACCATAACACCGCTTCATTTGCTTACTTTTTATAATGCGGTTGCAAACGATGGTGTGATGGTGCGGCCTAAATTTGTAAAGGAAATACGCGAGGCCGGCAAGACGATTCAAAAATTCGAGACTGAATCAATTGCTTCATCCATCTGTTCAAATAAAACAATCGCGCTTGCGCAACAATATCTGGAGGCAGTTGTCGAGCATGGAACAGCCCACGAAATCTGGGATTCAGCTTATAAAATCGCAGGTAAAACCGGCACCGCCAGAATTGTCGAAAATGGAGATTACGTTTCCAAATACAATGCTTCTTTCATAGGCTATTTTCCGGCTGACAAGCCAAAGTACTCATGCATTGTTGTTATTAACAAGCCTAATGGCGGACAATATTACGCAAGTAAGGTTGCAGCGCCGGCTTTCAAAGAAATTGCCAATGTTGTTTATGCGATGGAACTCGACATTCATCCACAGCAAAACTCCGCTTTTGTTAATAACCTTCAGGCAAGTTTACCGCTTCTGCTCAAGGACACGCTTTTGGTTAAATTCGGATTAAATCCCGATGGAGTATTGCTGAGCAATGTTATTTATAGCCAGATTCAAACAATTAACGATTCGATCGTTTTGCCAAAAATTCCTGATGTAACCGGACTAGGTGCCCGAAATGCCGTATTTCTGCTCGAAAGTCTTGGTTTAAAGACCGAAATTATTGGCCGGGGATACGTCGTAGATCAATCAATAAAAGCAGGAACAACTTACAGGGCCGGCGAACAAGTAAAACTGACTTTAGATTTTAATACAACCACACTTTGACACGGAAACTTGATGAAATATTGGCAAATGTAAAGGTTCTCGAAGTTTCGGGAACGCTTGATCTGGGCATCGGTGCAATCAATTTCGATTCGCGCCTGGTGGTTCAGGGCGATGTTTTTGTTGCTGTTTCGGGTGTGCATGTTGATGGCCATCAATACATTGCCACGGCTATCGAAAAAGGCGCAGTTGCTGTGGTTTGTCAGGAAATTCCTACCGGTTTTGCAGGTAAAACCACCTTTATAAAAGTGACCGATTCGGGCGAAGCCCTGGGTTTGATGGCTTCGGCATATTTTGGCCAGCCATCGGTTATAATGAAAGTGATCGGTGTAACCGGAACAAATGGTAAAACCACGACGGTTTTCCTTCTTTATCAATTATTTATTGCGCTGGGTTATAAAGCTGGTTTGCTCTCCACCATCGAAAACCGTGTCGGAAATCAAATCATTAAATCTTCGCATACCACCGCTGATGCTTTGCAAATAAATCAGAACCTCAAAACTATGGCCGATCAGGGTTGCGAATATTGTTTTATGGAGGTTTCATCGCACGCCATTGACCAAAACAGAATTGCCGGGATCAGTTTTCATGGTGCCGTTTTTACAAATATCACCCACGACCATCTTGATTATCATCTCACTTTTGATAATTATATCAAAGCCAAGAAAAAATTCTTCGATTTGCTGCCCGAGACTGCTTTTGCGCTTGTAAATGTTGATGATAAAAACGGAATGGTTATGCTGCAAAATACAGCTGCCAAAAAGGCAACTTCGGCACTTAAAAATCTTGCCGACTTTAAGGCCAGGATTATCGAAAACAGGTTCGATGGCATAGAATTGAGGATAAACGGAAAAGACATCTGGTCGAAACTTGTGGGTACTTTTAATGCTTATAATCTTTTGGCAGCTTACTCGGTGGCAATTTTAGACGGACAGAACGAAGATGAAGTTTTAACGGCACTCAGCGGTCTTAATCCTGTCGAAGGACGGTTTCAGGTTGTACCGGCAAATACCGGAATTGTTGCAATTGTTGATTATGCGCATACTCCCGATGCTTTGAAAAATGTGCTTCAAACCATCGGTGATGTACGCGAAGGGACCGAGCAAATTATTACGATAATTGGCGCCGGTGGCGATCGCGACAAATTAAAAAGGCCTGTCCTCGCAAAAGTTGCCTGCCAGATGAGTGACAAAGTCATTCTTACCGCTGACAATCCAAGAACCGAAGATCCCGAAATTATCCTCGACGAAATGGAAGCTGGCCTCGACATTATTCTTAAAAGAAAAGCGGTGCGGATAAGCAACCGGCGCGAAGCCATCAAAACTGCCTGTATGATTGCACTCAAAGGCGACATCATTCTCGTAGCCGGTAAAGGCCACGAAACTTACCAGGAAATCAAAGGAATTCGTCATCATTTTGATGACCGCGAAATATTGACTGAGTTTTTAAATGTAAATTAATCATCAAAAGCTGATGCTGTACTATTTGTTTGGATATTTGGACAAAACCTTTAACTTCCCGGGTGCCGGGATGTTCCAGTATATCTCGTTTCGCGCGGGTATGGCTGTGATAACATCACTGGTTATTTCTTTGCTTTTTGGGAAAGTTCTCATCCAGTATCTTCAAAAGAAACAAATCGGTGAAACCGTTCGCGATCTTGGTCTCGACGGACAAATGGAAAAACAGGGAACTCCAACCATGGGTGGTTTAATTATTCTGGCAGCTATCCTGGTACCAACCTTACTTTTTGCGCAACTTCTTAATATTTATGTTATTATAATTCTGATTTCGACCATCTGGCTTGGCCTCATTGGCTTTATTGACGACTACATTAAGGTTTTCAGGAAAGATAAAAAAGGCCTTGCCGGGAAGTTTAAAATTTTAGGTCAGGTAAGCATTGGCCTGTTTGTAGGATTAACCATGTATTATCATCCAGGAATTATTGTACGCGAAAAAATGCCAAACAAAACCTACATCGAAGCCAGCGAAACATCCGACCCCGACAAGTTGAGCGAGATTCCCAACTTGTTTGAGAAGGAAGGAACGAAATCAACCAAAACAACCATCCCGTTTGTTAAAAACAACGAATTCGATTATTCAGTTTTTCTAAAGTGGATGGGCGAAGGCTACGAAAAATGGACATTCCTGATTTTTATTCCCATCATAATATTGATTATTACGGCAGTATCGAATGGTGCAAACCTGACCGATGGAATGGATGGCCTGGCAACAGGCACTTCAGCGATAGTTGCTACAACACTTGCTGTTTTTGCCTATGTTTCGGGTAATATCTTTTTTGCAAACTATTTAAACATCATGTACATCCCAAGCACGGGCGAACTTGTGGTTTTTATCAGTGCTGTGGTGGGAGCCTGCATAGGTTTTTTATGGTACAATTCGTACCCGGCGCAGGTTTTCATGGGCGACACCGGCTCTTTAGCGTTGGGGGGCATTATTGCAGTTTTTGCAATCATGTTGCGCAAAGAATTGCTCATACCGATACTTTGCGGCATTTTCTTAGCCGAAAGTGCCTCGGTGGTTTTACAGGTGAGTTATTTTAAATATACCCGCAAAAAGTTTGGCGAAGGACGGAGGATTTTTAAGATGGCTCCGTTGCACCATCATTATCAGTTAAAAGGTTACAGGGAGCCTAAAATTGTACAGCGGTTTTTTATTGTGGGCATCATGCTGGCGGTTTTTACGGTAATTACTTTAAAGATCAGATAAGCGGAGAGTAGGCAATGACAAAGAAAATGGCCGTTTTGGGTGCAGGCGAAAGTGGGGTAGGAGCGGCTATTTTAGCACAGAAAAAGGGATTTGAGGTTTTTGTTTCGGATAAAGGAAAAATTGACGAAAAATATAAAAAAGTTCTTTCACAGTTTGAAATCAGGTTTGAAGAAGGCCATCATACCGAAAAGCTGATTCTTGAAGCGGATGAAATCATCAAAAGCCCAGGAATTCCGGATAAAGCAGCCATCATTTTGAAGGCTGTCGAAGATAAAATTCCGGTAATTTCCGAGATCGAATTTGCAGGCCGGTTTACCACCGGTAAAAAGATTTGCATTACGGGCAGCAACGGAAAAACCACAACGACGCTTCTGATTTATCACCTGCTTAAAAATGCAGGATTTGATGTTGGTTTGGGCGGAAATATTGGGAAAAGTTTTGCCTGGCTGGTTGCCGAAGAGGCGCATGATTACTGGGTTTTGGAGATTAGTAGCTTCCAGTTGGATGGTATGTTTGATTTTAAGGCAGATATTGCCGTACTTCTCAACATCACACCCGACCATCTTGACAGGTATAACAACGATTTTGATAAATACGCGGATTCAAAGTTCCGGATTATTCAAAATCAAACAGCGGCTGATGCCTTTATTTACTGGATGGACGACCCGGTGATTGCCGAAGGAATTAAAAAGTTTAATCCAAAAGCCCGGCTTTTCCCTTTCTCGATAAACCAAAATATGAACAGACAAGGGGCTTACCTGATTGAAGACAAAACAGATTTTTTAAAAAGTAAATTGTGTATAAAAATAAATAACGAAATGATGGATATGACCTTACAAGACCTGGCATTAAGAGGTAAACATAATGTTTACAATTCGGCTGCAGCAGCTATTTCGGGGCGGCTTGTGGAGATTCGTAAGGAAAGCATTAAACAAAGCCTTGCCACGTTTCAGGGCGTGGAACATCGCCTCGAATTTGTTGCTAAGGTCAGAGGTGTCGAATACATCAACGACTCCAAAGCCACCAATGTAAATTCGACCTGGTACGCCCTCGAAGAGGCAACGCGGCCTGTGATCTGGATTGCCGGCGGGCAGGACAAAGGCAACGATTATACTGTTTTGCTGCCCCTTGTTAAAGCCAAAGTAAAGGCCATAATTTGCCTCGGCGTTGATAACGAGAAGATTCATAAAGCATTTTTGCCCTATATTCCATTGATTTTAGATGCAGACTCTGCCGAAGAAGCTGTTCAGATTGCCTATAAAATCGCCGAAAAAGATGAAATCGTTTTATTGTCGCCAACCTGCGCCAGCTTCGACCTTTTTAAGAATTACGAAGACCGTGGGAACCAGTTTAAAAAAGCCGTTTTTAACCTATAATTATAACCACTAAAAATTTAAAAACCATGAACACCGAAAAACTTAAGGGGGACAAAATTATCTGGATTATCGCCATCCTGTTGTCGGTGTTTTCGTTGCTTGTAGTTTACAGTTCTACAGGCTCCTTAGCCCAGCGAAAACGCGACGGATTTAACGAATTCTTCCTCATCAGGCAATTGATTTTTGTAATACTTGGTATTGCAATTATGTACACAACGTACCGCATTCGTTTTACCTATTTTTCGAGGATTGCGCAGGTTTTATTCTATCTTTCGCTTCCGCTGATGTTTTACATGGCTCTTTTTGGACCGGTAATTAACGAAGCACGCCGGACACTCATCGTACCCGGCACCGACCTGACATTTCAGCCGGGTGATCTGGCAAAACTTGCGCTGATTATGTTTATTGCGCGATTTCTGGCGCACAAAAAAGACGATATTCAGGATTTTAAGAAAGGCTTTTTGCCCATTTTATTATGGATTCTGTTGATGTGCAGCCTGTTTATCAGAGGCGGCCTCACAACAACTGCTATTGTTTTTTCGACCAGTTTTATCATGCTTTATATGGGAGGCGCAAAATTTAAGCATTTACTTTCGTTGGTTGGGATAGGCATAGCTGCATTGGCTCTCTTTTTGGCTGTCGAAGCTATTTCGGGAGAGAGTTTATCGCGAAAAAATACCTGGAAAAGCCGTATTGATGAGTTTATAAATCCCCCAAATGATCCGGGAAGCCAGGTGGTTTTATCAAAGATAGCCGTCGCTTCCGGTGGTTTATTTGGTAAGATGCCAGGCAACAGCACCCAGCGGAATTTCCTGCAACATCCTTATTCTGATTATGTTTTTGCCATAATTATCGAAGAATATGGGATTGTTGGCGGGACGACAATTGTATTTATTTACCTGATTCTGCTTTTTAGGTCACTAAAAATTGCCCGGCGATGCGACAAACTATTTGGGAGTTTTTTGGTGATCGGCATCAGTTTTATGTTGGTTTTTCAAGCCATGATAAATATGGGAGTGGTTGTTAATCTACTGCCTGTCACTGGTCAAACGCTGCCACTCATTTCAATGGGTGGAACTTCTTTTTGGTTTACCTGCATCGGAATAGGGATGATTTTAAGCGTAAGTCGCTCCGTTTCCGAAAGTCAAAATACCATCGAAAATATAAACTATGCTCCGGCAACAGCTTAACATATTAATCTCTGGAGGAGGTACCGGCGGACACATTTTTCCGGCCATTGCCATTGCCGATGCTATTAAAAGCAAATCAGGCGATGCCAGCATTTTATTTGTTGGCGCCAAAGGCCGCATGGAAATGGAAAAAGTCCCGCTTGCCGGTTATCCCATCCGGGGTTTATGGATAAGTGGCTTCCAAAGGAGTTTTACTTTAAAGAATTTCCTGTTCCCGATAAAGGTGGCGGTAAGTTTATTTACGGCCGGCAGAATCCTGAAACAGTTTAAACCCAATGTAGTGGTGGGAGTTGGCGGATACGCCAGCGGTGCAATTTGTAAAATGGCGATCAGGAAAAATATTCCGGTTGTCATTCAGGAGCAAAACTCGTTTCCTGGAATTACAAATAAGCTGCTCGCCAAAGATGCATCAAAAATTTGCGTGGCCTACGATGGTATGGAAAAATATTTTCCTGCCGGAAAGCTTATCAGGACCGGAAATCCCGTAAGGAAAGCCGTTATCGAAACTGCCGGAAAACGTGACGAAGCTTTTGAATTTTTTAATCTCCAAAAAGGGAAACTGGTTGTTTTAGTAGTTGGCGGAAGTCAGGGAGCAAAGGCAATCAACGTAAGTATTGACGAAAATCTTTCGCTGTTTACCGAAAACAACCTTCAGCTTATCTGGCAAACCGGGAAAAATTATACTTCAAAGGTTGTTGCCGAAAAAAGCGAAAACCCGGGAAGCAATTCCTTTAAAAACATTCATTCGGTCGCATTTATCGAAAGGATGGATTTGGCTTACGCTGCCGCCGATATTGTTGTGTCGAGGGCCGGAGCAATCGCGATTTCTGAGTTGTGTGCCGTGGGAAAAGCCTGCATTTTTGTTCCGCTGCCAACAGCTGCCGAAAATCATCAGGAAAAAAACGCCCTTGCTTTGGTCGAAAAACAGGCTGCACTTTATCTTAAAAACGATCAGGCCAAACAAAAATTAGGACAATTAATTCTGGATTTGGCTCAGGATGAAAAAATGAGAAATGAATTATCCCAAAATATAAAATTATTGGCAGTGAGCGATTCTGCCGGAAAAATCGCTGATGAAGTACTAAAATTAGCACGAAAATAACATGGGGTTTGAAAGGTTTGAATATGTGTTTTTTATAGGAGCTGGCGGCATTGGAATGAGTGCCCTGGCTCGCTTTTTCAAGCTGAGCGGAAAAATGGTGGCTGGTTATGACCGTACATCAACGCCGCTAACCCAAAGATTATCCGGCGAAGGGATTACAATTTTCTTTGTTGATGATCCGTCATTGATACCATCAAATTTCGCTGATCCTTCCACCACACTGGTAATTCTAACCCCAGCCGTAAAAAGCGATAACCTGATTTATCAGTATTTTAAAAATAATGGATTTGAAATCGTAAAACGTTCCGAGGTTTTAGGAACGATAACCGCAATTTATTCGTTAATTGCCGTTGCCGGAACGCATGGTAAAACCACCGTTTCGACGATGGTTGCTCATATTCTGAAACACTCAAAGGTTGGTTGTACGGCATTTTTGGGTGGAATTTCCAAAAACTACGGAACTAATTTTTTGTTTTCTGCCGTATCGGAATTTGCCGTAGCCGAAGCTGATGAATTCGACAGGTCGTTTCTGAGGCTTAACCCTTTATTTGCGGTAATTACCTCTGCCGACGCCGATCATCTCGATATTTACGGCACTGCCGGCGAAATGCAGGAAGCCTTTTCGGCATTTGCCTGTCAGGTAAAATCCAATGGATTTTTGTTGGTTAAAAAAGGGTTGAATCTTAATCTTAAAAATGTAAAAGCTTCTAAAATTTCCACATACACCCTCGATAATGAAGAATCGGGATATTTTGCATCAAACATAAAGACGGATGCAGATTCGGCCAGTTTCGATCTCAATTTTGAAGGTGGGATAATTACCGGATTAGGATTAGGGATTACCGGTTTGATGAACGTTGAAAATGCTGTGGCTGCCTGCGCTTTAGCGTTAAAAGCCGGGATTTCGGAAGAAGAATTACGCCTTGGTTTACAAACTTTTAAAGGCATAAACCGCCGTTTTGATGTTCAGTTTAAATCGGATAAAATCGTTTATATTGACGATTACGCGCACCATCCCGAGGAAATAAAGGCTCTGGTAAAATCGGTACGGTCGGTTTATTCCGGAAGGAAGATTACCGGAATTTTTCAGCCTCATTTGTTCACCCGCACCCGCGATTTTGCCGATGGTTTTGCCGAAAGCCTCGGTTTGCTGGATGAAGTTATCCTTCTGGATATTTATCCGGCTCGCGAAAAACCGATCGAAGGCGTAACTTCGGCAATGATTTTTGATAAAATTGAAAATTCGGAAAAATATTTATGTTCAAAAAATGAAATCCTGGCAGCCCTCGAACAAAGGTCATTTGACGTTTTGCTCACAATAGGTGCCGGAGATATTGACCAACTGGTTGTAGTAATTAAAGATTGGCTGGATAGCGAAAACCTAAAACCTAAATAGCATGAAAAAGATCATTCAAATTTCAGTATGGTTGCTGCTTTTTGCCGGGATAATTGTAATTACAGGATTTGCAGTCACCGAAAAAAGAACCGTTAAGTGTATCAAAGTTGATGTGTTTGTCAACGACAATCAGCCCATTACTTTTATTAACCGGGCCGAAATTTACGATTTAATCCAAAAAGATTTTGGTACTTTAACCGGTAAGTTTATGAACACCATCAACACCGAGCAAATCGAAAACCGGCTCGATCAAAATCCTTACATCCACGATGCCAACGTTTACACTTCGCTTTTGGGCGAAATTACCGTTGACATCAGTCGTGAAAGGCCTTTGCTCAGGATTATCAACGAATTTAACGAGAGTTATTATCTGTCGGAGACCGGCAAGCCCATGCCTGTTAAGGAAAACTTTACACATCGTGCCATCATCGCCACCGGATTTATTGGCGAAAAGTACAGCAATATCATGCACCGGAATTATGTCTATTCAGCCGATAGCGTAAACTGCCGGTCAATGCTAACAAAGCTCTATCGCCTTGCATCAGTGCTCGAAAAATCGCCTTACCTTAACGGGATTATCGAACAAATTTATGTTAACAACGAGGGCGACATCGAACTCGTGCCTGCCCAGGGCGACTTCCTTATAATTCTGGGAGGTATTGACGATCTCGAAATCAGGCTCGAAAACTTCCTGGCATTTTACGGTGCCGGGTTGCCAAAAATGGGAGAACAAAAAATCGAAAGTATAAATCTGAAGTTTAAAAATCAGGTAGTTTGTAAAAAATCAAATAAAGTATGGAATCAACAGACATCATTGTAGGTTTAGATATTGGGACAACCAAAATTGCAGCCATCGTAGGAAGACGGTCGGAGCATGGCAAAATCGAAATTCTTGGCCACGGAAAAACCGAATCAATTGGCGTAAAAAGAGGTGTGGTTTCTAACATCGAAAACACGGTTCAATCCATAAAAACAGCCGTGGAAGAAGCTGAACAAAAGTCGGGGGTCGAAATTAAATATGTCAACGTTGGCATTGCTGGTCAGCACATCAAAAGCGTTCAGCACCGCGGAAATATGATCCGCGAAAACAGCGAAATCGAAATCAGCCAGAACGACATTGATAGCTTGTTGCACAGCATGTTTAACCTCAACATGAGCCCGGGTGAGGAAATTATTGATGTTATCCCGCAGGAATACATGATTGATGGCGAAAAGGAAATCAGGCAGCCGGTTGGCATGTTGGGAAGCAAGCTCGAAGCCAATTTCCACATCATTATTGGCCAGACTACTGCCGCTAAAAACATCTATAAATGCGTCAAAAAAGCAGGTCTGGAGGTTGTTGATCTTATCCTTGAACCGATTGCTTCATCAGTTGCAGTTTTGAGCGAAGACGAAAAGGAAGCCGGTGTTGTGCTGGTTGATATTGGCGGCGGAACAACCGATATTGCCATTTTTCAGGATGGGATAATCCGCCATACCGCCGTAATCCCGCTGGGTGGCGATGTAATTACCGAAGATGTTAAAGAAGGTTGTACGATAATCCGCAAACATGCCGAGGAGTTAAAAGTGAAGTTTGGTTCGGCTTTGGCCAACGAAAATAAGGATGAAGAAATCGTTGCTATTCCCGGCTTACGGGGGAGGGCACCAAAAGAGATCAGCCTTAAAAATTTGGCCAGCATCATTCAGGCGCGGATGGAGGAAATTATCGAACATATTTATTACGAAATAAAGAATTCGGGTTTCGAGAAAAAACTTATTGCCGGAATTGTTCTTACCGGGGGCGGCGCTTTGCTGCGACATGCCGCGCAACTTACCGAGTTTATGACGGGCATGGACACGCGGATTGGTTATCCCAACGAGCATCTGGCAAAAGATGTCCCCAACGAAATGGCCAGCCCGATGTATTCAACAGGGATTGGTCTTGTAATCGTTGGTCTCGAGAGGTTCGAACGGCAAACGGTTCGCGAATCGAACGAAATTGTTGATTCCGGAAAATCATCGAAAAAAAGTAAAGAAAAAAGAGAAAGGAAGCCAATCAGTTTCCTTAAAAAAATTCAGGATTTCTTCGAAAACGATCCTGCATAAATCATTAACAAAGCCATCAGAAAAATTGAAAATTTATCACCGTAAATCGTTGATAAAAAATGAATAAAGAGAATTTAGCATAGTCATAAAAGTATTAATATTACCGCAAAATTTATAGGAGCAAAAGTTATGAAGGACTTATTAGCATTTGATTTACCCAAACAAAAATCTTCCATCATTAAAGTTCTTGGAGTTGGTGGCGGAGGAAGCAATGCCGTTACCCACATGTACAAACAAGGGATTAAAGGTGTTGATTTTGTGATTTGCAACACCGACGCACAAGCCATGGACACCAGTCCGATTCCAAATAAAATCCAGTTGGGTGAAACCGGTCTGGGAGCTGGTGCAATTCCTGACGTTGGCCGCGAATCTGCCGAAAGGAAAACAGTTGATATTCAGGCGGTGCTTGATAATGGCACCAAAATGCTGTTTATTACCGCCGGAATGGGTGGTGGAACAGGAACAGGCGCTGCCCCGGTTATTGCAAAAGTTGCCCGCGACATGGGAATTTTAACAGTTGCCATCGTCACCATCCCCTTCATGTTCGAGGGTCGCAAAAGACGCCTCCAGGCCGAACAGGGTATTGAAGAACTCCGCAAACAGGTTGACACGCTTCTGATTATCAGCAACGAGAAGCTACGCGAAATTTATGGCAACCTCAAGCTTTCGGAAGCTTTTGGCAAAGCCGACGACATCCTTACCATCGCCGCAAGGGGCATTGCCGAAATTATCACCGTTACCGGCTACATCAACGTTGATTTTGAAGACGTAAAAACGGTGATGAAAAACAGTGGAACCGCCATCATGGGCTCTGCCATGGCCGAGGGCGAAAACCGTGCACGCATTGCTGTCGAAGAAGCCATGTCGTCGCCACTGCTTAACGATAACAAGATTATTGGTGCAAGCAACATCCTGCTGTATATTTCGTCGGGTAAAGATGAAATTACATTTGATGAAGTTACCGAAATTACCGATTACATTCAACGCGAAGCTGGCCAGACTGCTGAAATTATCTGGGGCAATGGTTACGATGAGGGCCTTGGCAACAAAATTAGTATCACACTTATTGCCACTGGTTTTGAAGCACCGGAAGTCATCAATCAAACCACCTTTAACAAGGAGAAAAGGAAAATCGTTTATCCTTTGGGCGGTGTATTGCCTGTTCAGGAAGAAAAGCCAGCCGAAATAGTCCCGGTCGAACTCAGGCAGGTTGAAGAAACTCCCGTGGAATCGTTTTTGGCTGAGATACAACCGGTAGCGCCTATTTTTGAGGTTGTTGAAGAACCTGAAAACGAAATAATCACCGAAATCACGCTCATCAGACGTGAAAAACCAGTCGAATCGGAAGCTACTTTTGAGCCTGTTTTAATAAACGAACTTAACGAAATAGTTCTGTTTGATGCATCAAAAATGCATGTTAACGATGATTCTTCGGCAAACGCACCCATTCCAAAAGTGGAGGTTTATACCAAAAACAGCACGAATAACGGAGGTCTTAAAATTAGCCGTACCGTTGGCGAATTTCATAAATGGAACGATTCCTCCTTAACTATGAATGTAAATGAGGCTCAGGAAACAGGTATGGAAAGAAAATCTGATGAGCGGGTTAAAAAGCTTCGTGAAATGAGCCTTAAACTTGATATGCCCGGCGATCTTGAAGAAATCGAATCGGTGCCGGCATATAAGCGTAAAAACGTTGCCCTCAATCAGGTAACACCATCATCCGAGTCCGTAATTTCGAGGTTCTCGCTAAACGATGAAATCGAGGAACAGCCTGTCATCAAAAACAACGAAAACACATTTTTGCACAACAAACCCGATTGATTCCGGTATTTTGTGTATCAGAAAATTTTAGTTTAAATTTTAAAAATAGCATTATCATGAGTTTAGCTGAAAAAATTAACGACGATATAAAACGAACAATGCTTGCCCGCGATAGCCGCAAACTCGAAGCATTACGGGCAATAAAAGCCGCTTTGCTCATTGCCAAAACCGGCAAGGACGCAAGCTCAGGCGAGATTCCTGAAGATGTCGAAATGCAGCTTTTGCAGAGATTGGTAAAGCAGCGGAAAGAATCGGCAGAGGTTTATAAAGCCCAAAACCGCCCCGATCTTGCCGAAGAAGAGCTATTTCAGTCCTCCATCATCGAAGCTTATCTTCCGGAACAAATGAGCCTTGATGATCTGCGCGATATTATAAAGGCTATTATCGGGCAGGTTGGCGCCACAAGTGTAAAAGACATGGGCAAAGTGATGGGCCTTGCTTCGAAACAATTAGCCGGGAAGGCAGATAACAAGACCATTTCGGTTATTATCAAAGACTTGTTGCAAACTTAACTTTCGATACGACAAGCAAATTTGTCGGGATTCCGACATTTTGGAATTATTGAAGGACAAGCCATAATTTAGGAAATTCTGTAAACTTTTCATTTTTTTTTTGCTCCAATTTTCAGCAGGTTCGCGAGAGCCTGCTGTTTTTATTTGGAGTAAAGAATCGTGCCTTAATGTCATCATTGCTTGAGTGCTTAGGTCCCATTAAAACATTCCGTGATCCAGGAATTGACCTTCACTTTCATATTCTCCAGGTTTGCCTTTTGGCTTTTCTTTATCTATAATATTGAAAGCAAGACAGCTACTCCATCTCAAGAAAACTTTCAGGATTGTAGGATTCCTAAAAGCAGCCAGATATCAGAAAAATAGTTTTGAAGACTTATTTTTTTAATTGTGTAACTGATCAGTATTAAAGAGCCATCAGAAATGTAAAGGTCAAACAAAAAATATCCGGTCAGTTCAAAATATTGAGTACTGACGAAAACTTTGCAATCCTGAGATCCATTATAAACACTGCCTTGAAAAAAGATCAAAATGTGTTACAAGCCTTGACTGTAATCGTGGAATTTTAAAAATACTGATTACTTCTGCTTTACCGTAATAAAAAAGAAACCACAACAAGCACATAGTTCACAATAGAAATAATGTTTTCAACATAGTTTTTGTGTTTCAAATCTTAAGAATACCAGCAGAAATTGACTTTTTGAGCTGTAAAATACTGGCAGGTACTTTAATTTCGATGTCAATGTGGCCTACTGTGCCTATAGTGGTTCAAGATATTTTCAAGGTTTATTTTATTAAAGCAGAATTAGTTGCAAATATTCAGTTTAGAAAGATACATTTGTGGTCTGATGAATTTGGAGTAGCATGCTTTTCACTTTCGGTTACGGTTGCGATGCTCCCCGGCAACCTAAGCTAAACATTGAATTTTAATTACCAAATTAATTTATAGAGTATCAATTCACTAATAATTTACTAATGAAAAACTTTACAAAGTTCTTGTGTTCCTTAATCTTCCTGCTGGTTGCTTCCGGGCT
>CAIYZW010000010.1 GCA_903930725.1 uncultured Bacteroidota bacterium | reverse complement strand
GCTTTTGTTTTTGGAGTAATAGCTTTTCTGATTGCTTCGGGGTCAATGTTAAAGGTTTTTTCGTCAACATCAACAAGCACCGGTGTAAGTTTTAACAAGGCAATTACTTCGGCTGTGGCAATAAATGTAAAAGAGGTGGTAATAACCTCGTCGCCGGGCTGAAGGTTAAGCCCCATCATGGCTACCTGCAAGGCATCGGTACCATTGGCGCAGGGAATTACATGCTTAACATCGAGGTATTTTTCAAGGTTGGTTTGAAAATCTTTAACGGCCGGGCCATTAATAAAGGTTGTGTTTTCGATAACTTCCTGGATGGCTTTGTCAATCTCAGGTTTAATTTTATCATATTGACCTTTAAGGTCAACCATACGAATTTCTTTCATTACAAAAATTTATTTATTAGTATTTTAATATCCAAAAAATGAGGGCACAAAGGTAAAATTTAAAGGTGTTTTTCCAAGCCTGAAATGGGCAAAATCGCCCATTTGTTAATTTTTTAACAAATTATTAATATCCCGAAATTCCTGACGCTACATAATCAAAATTCTATCTTTGCGTTTTAGCAAAATGAATATGAAATCTCTATCTGCGATATTCCTGGCTGTTTTTTTTGTTTTTACATCTGTAAAGACTCTAACTCCTCAGGAGGTACAAAAGGAAGATAAACCCGATGTCATTTCGATGATTTTTCCTACCTACGCTTTTCAGTTTCCCGGTGGCGACCTGGCAGATCGGTTCGGGACAAGCTCAGCAATCGGGCCCGGATTTATGGTAAAAACCAGCAGCAACTGGCTTTTTGGAGTTGATGCAAATTTTATTTTTGGAAACCGGCTAAAAGAAGACAGCCTTCTTAATAATCTTTTAACATCTGATGGATACGTCATCAACGAAGCCGGAGAGTATGCCGATCTTGGACTTTTCGAACGTGGGTTTTATTCTTCGGCTAAAATTGGTAAGATTATCCCGGTTTTTGGCTCCAATAAAAACTCAGGTTTGATGATTGTCGTCAGTGGAGGGTATTTGCAACATAAAATCCGGATTGAGGTTAAAGATAATAATGCTGCACAGCTGCGGGGTGACTATAAAAAAGGTTACGACAGGCTTTCGGATGGTTTCCAATTAAATGAGTTCGTTGGATACATGCACGTTGGCGAAACACGACTGGCCAATTTTTTTATTGGTTTAGAATTCGTGCAAGCCTGGACGCAAAACCGTCGCTCGATGAATTTCGACCTGATGCGCCGTGATGATACCAAGCGCCTCGATTTACTTACCGGAATTAAAGTCGGGTGGATTTTCCCTTTACGGAGAAGTATGCCCAAAGATTTTTACTATTATTGATGCTTTTAACCTCAATGGCCAGTCTCCAATGATTTTTATTTACAACCTCCTCATTCATCTTTATCAATTTCTGCTTCAAATTGCTGCTTTTTTCAACCCAAAAGCAAAACTTTGGGTTGATGGCCGAAAAAATATCTTCGAACAAATTCAGTCAAAAATCACCCATCAAAAACCGATTGTCTGGTTTCATTGCGCCTCACTGGGCGAGTTTGAGCAAGGTC
>CAIYZW010000009.1 GCA_903930725.1 uncultured Bacteroidota bacterium | reverse complement strand
ACCACAACATTAATGTTTTTGAAACCGTAAAAAGCATTGGCAATGGCACTGCCTGTATCGCCAGAAGTTGCCGTTAGAATTAATAATTTCCGGTTATTTTTTTTAAGATAATGGTTCATCAGCCTGCCCATCATCCTGCCGGCAAAATCTTTAAACGATGCTGTTGGCCCCTGATCAAGACGCATCACATATTTGCGGCCTGAAACCTTCTCGAGTGGTACTTCAAAATTGTAAGCTTCTTTAACGAGTGCTTTCAATTCGATTTCGTGGATAACACCATGTAAAAATTTGCCGATGATTATTTCGGCAATTTCGAAATATTCCATTGATTTCATCCATTTCAGCAGGTCGTGAGAGATTACCGGAATACTTTCGGGCATGTACAAACCTCTATCGGGTGCCTGGCCTTTGAGCAAGGCATCGTTAAAAGGCACAGATTGTGACTGATGGTTTGTCGAATAAAACTGGACAGTTTCTTTCATAATTTACCTCCTTAAAGCTGCTGAAGAAGCACCACCAGCCGAAAACTCAGGCGAAGTGGCTTTTATTTTTTTTCCATCCAGAACGGCCAGTGCCCGATCGAGATCAGCAATTACGTCGTTGGGGTGCTCGGCTCCTACGCACAAACGTATCAGATTCATAGGTATATCAGCCAGCTTGCGTCCTTCTTCGCCTTGCTGCGAATGTGTTGAAATGGCAGGAATTGTAGCCACCGACTTTATCCTCCCAAGATCAGTCGCCCTCCAAATCCGTTGAAGGCCATCAAAAACATCACGGGCTGCCTGGGCGCCACCTTTTATGCGGAACGACATCAAATGGCCGTAGCGGTTCACTTTCTCGCCATATTGTTCATCAAATTCCGAATCAACAAGCCACAAATATTCAGAAGCCAGATTGTGCAAAGGATGCGATTCGAGACCAAGATAATCAACCTGTTCGATATGTTTGTGGTTTTCGAGATATTTGGAAACCGTCATTGTTGAGCGGCTCTGCAAATCAACCCGCGACCGTAAAGTCCGGATATCGTTGATGGCAAGAATAGCATTCATTGGCGACAAATTCGGGCCATTGTCGCGGTTGGGCAACGTTTTGCAATACATCGAAAAATCCGCCTTCATTTCCGGATTATCAACTTTCGAAACTAAGTTTTTACGTGAAATTACCGCTCCAGAAATGCCAAATCCGCTGGTATTTAATGTTTTGGAAACAGACTGCACCACAATATCAGCTCCAAGTGCCAAAGGCCGCATTAGAGCCGGAGTAGCAACTGTCGAATCAACAATCATCGGGATGCCATATTTATGGGCCAGTTCGATGATTTTGCTCAAATCGAAAAATGCCTGTCCAGGATTGCTTGGCATTTCGCCATATAAAAACCTGGTATTTTCGTCAATGAGTTTTTCCCATTCGCTAATGTCGTGCGAATGAATTACTTTGCGCCATTCGACGCCCCTTTCTTTTTGTTTCCTGATGGCAAATTGCTGAAATGTTCCACCATAAATCTGAGTTGTTGCAACAAAATTTACGGGGCTTGAAGGATGTTTTGGATCGGGCAGAAGAAACGGATCAACAGCCGTTTGAATAGCCGCCATGCCCGATGCTGTGGCAATACAGGAGGTTTCGGCATCGGCGCCATAGCCCTCTAAAAGTGCCAGCACTCCTTCGAGGTAGTAAATAGTAGGATTGGCGATGCGTGAGTAGCACCAGGTCGGAATCTGATAGGCAAGTGCTGCCTCCATTTCATCCGAGTCGCGGTAGGCCTGTGAGGTTGACATATAAATCGGTTCGATTATCGAACCCTGGTTAAAATCGAGTGCTTCCTGCATCGAATAAACGCCATGTACAGCTATTGTATCAAAACGGCATTTCCGCATTTCGTTCAGATATTGCTGATGCCAGACCCCTGCTCGTTTTGCTGCTTCGAGATAATGGCTGATTCCCTGATTACCCATACTTTTCCTCCTTATTTATTATGTTGATATATTGATACTTAGATAAAAATAACTCATCTCAACAAATGTATCAATGTTTTCAATTCGGAGTGCTGAATATTAATAACTGACTTAAAAACATTTGATATTTTTGAAAAGTGTAAGCTGAAATCGCTATTTTTGAGCCAAATTGAAATTTAGTCCAGATATGTCGCAAAACTTTCATCTTGATAGCTTGGATAAACGAATCCTGCAATATCTTACCATTGATGCCCGGATGCCTTTTCTGGAAGTTGCCCGTAAATGCAAGGTTTCAGGTGCCGCTATCCATCAGCGGGTACAAAAAATGGTCGAAGCCGGTGTGATCTCGGGAACCCAGTTTACCATCTCGCCCAAAGGAGCTGGTTTTCATACCTGTGCATTTATTGGAATCCAGGTAAACCTGACTTCAAAAAGCACCCACGAGGAGGTTTTTCAAAAGATCAAACAAATCCCCGAAATTGTCGAATGTCACCACATCACCGGAAAATACTCACTTTTGATTAAGATTTTTGCCCGCAGCAACGAGCATCTTAAACAAATCATTGTCGAGAAAATCCAATCGGTTATCGAAATTGTAAGTACAGAGACTTTTATTTCGCTCGAAGAAGGCTTTGTGCGGCAGTTGCCGATTGATTAGAGCGCTTATCGGGCTGTGCTTTTGTTCCATTCTTCATAATTGATAACAAAATGAATTTGGAAGACCTCGGATACACTGAAAAACTTGAAAAGTTCAGAATAAACAATGACCTCGGCAACAATGAGGTGGGTAGAATAATTGCCGAACATAAAGAACGCTACATTATCGGCGCAGCCAAAGGTGAATTTGATGCCGAGATAACAGGGAATATGCGTTTTACTGCAAAGAATCGTGAGGATTATCCGGCAGTTGGCGATTGGGTTGCCTTTTCGACATTCGACACTGATTTTGCCATCATCCATAAAATATTTCCACGATTCTCGATTATCAAACGGCAGGCGGTAAAACAATTTGGAGAGATTCAGATCATCGCCACAAACATTGATTACGCTTTTATTGTCCAGGCTGTTGACCGGGATTTTAATATCAACCGGATCGAAAGATATCTTACCATCTGCAACGCATCAAAAGTAAGCCCTGTAATCGTGCTCAGCAAGACGGATTTGATTAATCAGCATCTGCTTTCTGAGATATTGAAAAGTATAAAAGCCCGGATAAAAAATGTTCCGGTTTTTGCCATAAGTAACGAAACACAGGCAGGTTACGAAGCGTTAAAAGCCACCATCGAAAAAGGAAAAACATATTGTATGCTTGGTTCGTCGGGTGTGGGAAAATCAACGCTCTTAAATAATCTTTCCGGAAAAACCATCATGCGGACCGATGCAATTAGCCTGAGCACAAACAAAGGCAGACATGTTACCAGCCACCGCGAATTAATTGTGATGCAAAATGGTGGAATATTAATTGACAACCCCGGAATGCGGGAAGTAGGCATCGCTGATTCGACCAGCGGATTGGAAATCACTTTTGACAGGATTATAACGCTTTCGCAAAATTGCAGGTTCAAGGATTGTATGCACACGAATGAAGTAGGTTGTGCTGTTCTCGAAGGCATCGAAATGGGAAAAATTGATAAAGCTTTGTACGAAAATTATCTGAAAATGGAAAGAGAGAAAGCCCATTTTGAATCGTCGGTTGTAGAGAAACATAAAAAAGACAAGGAGTT
>CAIYZW010000008.1 GCA_903930725.1 uncultured Bacteroidota bacterium | reverse complement strand
TTGGTAAGAAATGTTATGAAAAATTTGATCGCCATCATCGCCACAATAAAAGCTACGGCATTGCCAATGAGCAAAATATCAATATCATCGGGGCTGATGGATTTGTAATTTTGCAGAAGTTTATAGGCCGATGCGGCAAACATTGTAGGCACAGCTAAGAAAAAAGAAAACTCAGCGGCTGTTTTGCGGTCGAGTTTTTGGGTCATGCCACCGATAATTGAAGCTGCCGATCGCGAAACCCCCGGAATCATTGCAATACATTGGAAAAGCCCGATTTTAAAAGCCGAAGGATAGGAAATTTTCTGGTCTTTTGAAGGTCGTTTAAACCAGTTGTCAACAAAAATAAGCACAACCCCTCCAAGAACCAGCATCACAGCCACCACCAAAACACTTTCTAGCATACTGTCAATAAAATCGCTGAGCACGAAACCAATTACTGCCGCCGGAATAAAAGCAACAAATAATTTAAAATAAAAATCAATTGTCTGAAAAAAGCGCCTCCAATAAAGCACGATTACCGAAAGGATGGCGCCAAACTGAATGTTTACTGTAAAAGCCTTTACAAAATCGGTGATTTCCATGCCCAGAAGTTCCTGGGTAATAATCATGTGGCCTGTTGACGAAACCGGAAGAAACTCGGTAATTCCTTCAACAATGGCAATAATGATGGCCTGAAACGTTGTCATCCCTTATTGGCGGGGTTTTTTCATAATGGCATAAATCCCCAAAACATAACCGGTGATCAGCAAAATTGGTGAGAGCGTTAAACGCTGAAAATTGAACATCCCGTAATTAAAAACCTTAGGGTCGCTTGAACTTCCGCCAATCATCAGGATAAACCCCACAAATAAAAACCCGAGGGCTATCAAAAGCCATTTGTAGTTTTCCTTGCCGAAAGCAAAATCCTTTTGGTCAATTTTTGGCCTTGCGGGTTCAGTTGCAGCCGGTTTCTTTTTGATTATTTCTTGTTTCATTGTTATTCAGAAAGTTATGATTAAATTTCAGTCGGTAAAAGTATTAATATAAATCGTCGGAATTGATGTTTAAGTATTTTTTAACAGCAAAATAATTTGAAAACCAGGTAAGAAAAACGCCAAAAACAAGTACTCCTGCAAAAAGTACGGCAACAAACCCGATATCCTGTAATACTGCAATTTCGGGTATTTTTTCCAGTATCAACACCAAAATAGCCGAAAGTAAAAGTATTGCTATGATGCCACCGATTATTCCCTGCCAAATTCCGGTTTTTATAAATGGCCGACGGATAAACGACTGTGTTGCCCCAACAAGTAACATGCTTTTAATCAGCATCCGTTTGGAATAAATTCCCAGCCGTATGGTGTTGTATATCAATATAATGGAAATGATTAACAGAAGCCCGGCAAAACCAAGGATTCCAAAACTTATTTTCGAAATATTATTGTTAATCAGGCTCACCATTGATTTTTGATACTCGACCTCCTTAACCAGATCGCTTTTTTTGATTTCATTTTCGATTTGCTGCAGGCTTTCGTTGTTTGTGTAAGCTGCAACGATGTGCATGATAATCGTGGATGGAAGAGGGTTGTAGCCGATAAATCCAACAAAATCCTCCCCAAGTTCCTGCGTCATCTTTTGTGCGGCCTGCTCCTTGGTGATGTACTCGGTTGACTTTACATAACTTTTACTGTCAAGATTCGCTTTAAAAGCCATGATTTCGCTTTCGGTCACATTTTCGTTCATCACGATTGTAACACCAATGTTTTCTTTCACAAAATCAGAAAGTTTTCGGGCATGATAGGCCAATAAACCCATCAGTCCCAGCATAAACAAAACCAACGAAATGCTTACCACGGTGGTTCCGTAGGCAGTTTTGTATCTTCGTTTGTTATATTTTTCCTCAAATCGCGACATTAAAGCTTTTGCTTGTTTGGTTATGCTTTTTCGATTTCTTTTACCTTTTCGACGATGTTTTGCCAGATGTTTTTGTGCATTTTAGCGCCCAGCACTTCGATTACTTTCCCGGCTAACAATGAACCAATTTGTCCGCATTTTTCGAGTGCCAACCCTGTCGAAAGGCCGTATAAAAATCCGGCTGCGTACAAGTCGCCGGCACCGGTCGAATCAATGCTGTTTGCCTCGATAATGCTGATTTTGTGTACTTTATCCTGATGTTTAACCAACGAACCGTTTTCGCCTGTTTTAACAATCGTGATTTCGCTGATTCTGGATATTTCGTGTAAGGCCATTTCGGGGTCGAAGCCTGTAAAAGATTTTGCTTCTTCTTCGTTGGCAAAAACAATATCCACATAATCCCTGATGATCTCGTTCAAAAAGCCAAGGTTTTCTTCAACCACATCAAAACTGGCAAGATCGAGCGAAATTTTGGCACCACTTTGTTTGGCGAGTTTTACGGCTTTTCGCAACAAATCATGGTTTTGCACCAAATAACCTTCGATATGAAAATAGTCGAAACCTTTAAACATGTCCAGGTTAATATCGTCGGGGACCAATTCGATAGCGCAGCCCAGATTTACAGCAAAAGTTCGTTCCGAATCAGGGGTAACCAAAGCAACAGCAATACCTGTAGGAGCAACGCCTTGCATCAATATCGGGAAAATGCCATTGGTAATCATATCATCCTTCATAAATTTTCCGAAATGATCGTCGGAAACTTTACCGATAAAGCCAACTTCCATACCCAGGTTTGCAAGTCCGTTCATTGTATTTGCGGCAGAACCACCGGGAGCTTTATCGTGCGGAAGGTGCGAACAGGCAGCAAGCAACCTTTCGATAAACCCAGGATCAACCAATTTCATTCCACCTTTCAGTAGTTTAAAATCATCAATAACTTGTTCATTTTCAATTCTTATGATGATGTCGACGAGCGCATTGCCCATTCCAAGAACTTTTGCCATACCGTATTGATTTATAGAAGGATAATAAATTTTTACAACGATTTAGTAATTTTTTGGACAAAAGTATTGTTATTTTCAAAACTATCTCTATTTTTGCAACCGCTTTTCAAAAAGCATTTTGGCGTTCATAAAACATAATATTCCTCCTTAGCTCAGTTGGTTAGAGCATCTGACTGTTAATCAGAGGGTCGCTAGTTCAAGTCTAGCAGGGGGAGCTTGATAATGAAGGGCTTACAGCGTAAAACTGTACGCCCTTTTTTATTCCGGTCACAAAACAACCTATTCCTTGAAAAATTTCTAAAGAATAAGTGATTTGGTTTTTATTATTCGTTTATCAGTCTGATTAACAGCACATTAACTCCAATGCTTTACTATTCCAAAACAAGTAGCCTAATGTTGAGTGTAAAGCAACGGCCGGTCTGGAAATGTGTCTCTGAGTTTTTTCACTATTTTTGCCCGAAAATTTTTAGATTTATTCATGAGACTATTGATAATCCTGTTTCCTTTGTTGTTCCTGAGTCCCGGCAAGCTTTCGCCTTCCTTCAGGGAAGAGCAGATGAATTTTACCAGAGTCCGGGAAGCCTACACCGATAAAGAGAAAACAGTTATTAAAAACCTTACCGCACATGCTATCGCGCGCGACAGCCTCAGGGTTTACCTTCGTGCATTCAAAACCGAAAAAAAAATCGAGTTGTGGGCCAAAAATATTTCCGATTCTGCTTTTATGATGATTAAGGAATTTCCCATCTGTCATATTTCAGGTTACATCGGGCCGAAGAGACGTTATCGTGATCAACAGGTTCCCGAAGGATTTTACCACATTTCCGGTCTTAATCCTTACAGCAAATATTATTTGTCTATGCAAATTAACTATCCAAATGCTTCCGACAGTATCAGGGGTGTTCCTGGCCGTTTGGGAAATTACATTTTCATTCACGGTGAGTGTGTGTCATCGGGTTGCATCGCCATCACAAACGAAAGGATAAAGGAATTGTTTGTTTATTGTATCGAAGCCTACAACAGCGGCCAGGAAGAAATCGGACTGACCATTTTCCCTGCTCAACTTACCGATACCAATTATTCCTTTTTAACAACCAACTTCTCCAAATACAAGGATGATATCAGCTTATGGGCTGACCTCAAAAAGAGTTACGATTTTTTTGAAAAAACCAAAGTGCCGCCAATCGTAAAATTCCTTCCCGACGGCACGCATGACGTGAATTAAAGTTTCTTGTTTATGTTGGCGGGTGCAACCGCTGGTTAAACCATTTCCTAACCGATTCCATCGTTTTTTGCTGGTATACCGGCGCCTGACGTTTGCAGGTGGCTCTTTCGTTGCTATTTTCAGGTGCGCCCCAACGGATTTCGATACCATCGTTTGGATTATAAGCCACCTCAAAAGCTTCTTTTCGTTTAAGAATTTCAGCCAGAGTAAGTTCTTGTGTTGAGCCATCGGAGCGGGTGTAGCTTATTGTAATTTCGGAAACCTTTTTGTCAAGGAGCGCTTGAAGTTTATTTTTAATGTTTTCTGAAGAATTAAAATTTGAGACTTTAAAGTCGTTGGGCGAATTGGCAACCATCTCTGGGAAACCAAGCACCGCGTCCATCGCAATCAGCAGCCGCAAGTCGCGGTTGGGTGTCGAAAAATCTTCCCACAATCCACCCGTTTGAAAAATTCCGTTGGCATTTGACGGCATCGGAATTACTGTTCCAGGATGTGCTTGCAGGTAGGCTTCGCCATTGGCCACCGATTTTACACGAACCATGAGTTGCTCATGAAGCGCCTGAATCAGGCTCAACAATGCTGCTTCGGGATCGAGCGGTTCAGGATTTATTAACCGCTCCATAGCGAGATAGAAAACATTGCTTTCCATTTTTCGCTGCTGTAGCGAAAATGGCACAAATCCGGCTGATGAGTTAATTTCTTCGTTTTTCATCAGACCAATCTTACCATTATCAAAAGTAATAGACCGAAAAGCTTTAAATCCTGGTTCGCCAACAACTTCGGTGGTATTAAAAAGGAAATTCCCTTTCCAGAACCTTTTAATTGCAATGGTTTTATCGGGTTGCGCATCAACGGCAAACAACACGCCCGGATGATTGTTGGTTTGTGGCACCCAACTTACCAGAATAAAAGTATGCCCGTAAGGGTCGGCATAAACCGTTCCGGGACGCAAAGCTTCCCGCAAAAGCGGAACCGGATAATAGTCCGAATTTTCGTTGTCGAGAGCAGTCCGCGCGGTTCCTGAATGTACGCCATCCATCATCCTTCGTAAAAAGGAATTGAAAGCCAGCACCGGATTGCTTTTTGATGTTGGGCTTTCGTTGGTAACCCATTGGCCTGTGCCGGGATTTTTCCCGAGATAGCCTCTGTCGCAAATATGAAAACCAAACGGAAGCCCCAGTTTCCATGCAAAATAGGCCCTGAGGAAAAAAGGATTATCGGCACAGTCGGGTTCCATGATTACTTTGATTTTACTTTCGGGATTATCTTCATCAAGCGAGAGATAATTATACAGGAAATTATGCTCCCGATTCTGGGTTACCTCATGCAGCGCAGGCCACGAAGTCTGCTCATCACCACCCTGAAACAAGGCCGTGACCCAGGCCGAATAAACGGTTTCCATGTTGCAGTCCCAGCCACGGGTGGTTTTCCATATTGCCCCTTTCGGGGAAGTTGGCTCACGAGGCGAAATTGTAAATTCCAGATGACTGACTTCTTTTTTATCTGAAATCAATGTAGCTTTATAGTCGCCTGCCGGACTTCCGGTAAAATCATCTATCCGCCAGCAAGGCAGTTCATCCCCGGTTTTACTATTCAGAGATTCCAGATTTCCCGATGGCCCGGCTACGATGATTTTTGCTTTACGGATGTTTCTTCCACCTGTTGCCAGGATGCGAAAACTTTCGCCTGGCGCAGGATTTCCGGGCAAAATCAGCATAACATTCGCGGGATCGTATTCATCCGGCTTTTCACCTTCGATGGCGGATTCAATTTTTTCGAGAAATGTCGCTCCTCCTTCTCCGGTCTGATTTCCTCCACACGATTCGAGTAAAATTAAAAGCAAAGGAGCAATCAAACCCAAACAAAACACACGAAAATAAATTTTGGCCATGGTTAAAATGGTTTCATTTTTCGATTTAAAATAACTTCTTCACAACCTTTAGCCCGATTCCCGG
>CAIYZW010000007.1 GCA_903930725.1 uncultured Bacteroidota bacterium | reverse complement strand
TCGACCTGTGTGGAAATTTCGGTAACCGAAGATTGAAACCGCAGGTTTCGGTTTATGTTTGCTTTGGAAACGGCATCATCGCCGGCAACCTGGCCCGTGTACGCGCTTAATCTTATTGCCCAGCGTGTATCATAGTTTATTCGGGCTATTCCTCCAAAAGCCGGCCTTGTAAAGTAAAACTGTTTTCCGGGGTTTAGCTCGCCCAGGTAGTATGAGCCGCCTCCAAAAACACCTATTTCCATTTCCTGCCCTTTAGCAGGAATGGCTGAAAGCGACAAAAATATCATCAGTAAAAACAGAATTCGTATTTTAAACATTGAGGAGGTTATTTTTTGCTGCGTAACAAAAATGTTGATCGGTGATATTCCGTAAACGTGCTGTCGTTTCGGGTAATTGCAACGCTGTAAAGCAATCTGAATCCTGCTTTTTCGCAGTAAGTAAAACCATTTCCGCTTACTAAGGTATCGTTAAGTCCATAATTTACCTGAATGTATCCGGTCGAGTCGTGCCACATATAGGATTTGAAATTCACCCCCAAATTATTGAAGTTCCTGATTTCGATCAGCGGGGGATTGCTGCTTCTGACAACAACTTCAGAAGTATAAAAAGATATTACGCTTCCCATTGGTCTTAAAGTATCGCTTACATCGTAGGTTCCTTCATAATCATCGGAAGAAACTGGTTTAATTACAACCATACGTTGCGTCGAAGCCTGATTTCCATCCGAATCAACAACCTTGTAATTTATAAAATAGGTTCCAACGCTATCGGGAATTATCTCTCCCGTAACCGTTAATTGCATGGCGCCAGGCTGGTCCTTATCATCGGATAATAAAACCCCTTGTTCGACATAATCACAACCTTGCTTCAACAGCAAGGGATTGTCGCCCCTGAGTTGAATAACAGGCGGGATTTTATCTTCCGAAACCTTTTGACAACCTAAAAAAGTTGTCGTAAAAAAGGCTAAAACAATTATGATGCTGATTCCCGTTTTCTTCATTAAATTCTGCCCGTTTAGCGGATATTAACCTGAAATATTGCCGATTACCCAGGTTTTTTCAGGATAATCAACCCAATAAACTCAACAAGAAGGGTTTTATTATTTCGCCGGGGGTTCTGATTATTTCCAAATTACACGTTACGTTATCAAAAACACACAAATACAACCCGTTAAATTACCACAGTGGTTCTTGTGCTTTGGTTGTTCACAAAACCAAACAGGCAATTTAGCACACTTTTTATATTGTGGAGACGGCTTGTTTAGACCTTTACAGCTATGCTTTGGCTGCATTTTTTTTCAAAACAAATTTTGGATTAAAAAAATACTTTTACATTAGTGCAAATTTTCAGCACATGAAACCCAGATCAATTTTTCTAGTTTTTTGTTTCTGTTTCCCTTTTTATCTATTTGCAGCCCACAATAATGTCCCCGAGGGAGGCCGCTCGGCTGCTATGGCTAATGCGTCGGTTGCCCTGACTGATTTTTGGTCGTTACAGAATAATCAGGCAGGATTGGCTTTTTACAACCATTCGGCCGGGGGTGTTTATTTCGAAAACAGGTATATGGTCAAAGAAATGAGCTTGAAGGCCGGAGGTGTGGTTTTGCCTGTAAAAGCAGGTGTTTTCGGCCTGAATCTCACCTATTTTGGTTATCCGAAGTACAACGAAAGCAAGCTTGGCCTCGCCTATGCCCGAAGTTTTGGAAACGTACTTTCGGTGGGGGTTCAGCTCGATTATCTCCTGACTTCCATCTCCGAAAATTATGGCAAAAAAGGTGTTGCCACTTTCGAAATCGGTTTGATGTCGAAAATTAATGAGCACCTCACGATTGGTGCACATATTTTTAATCCTATTCAGGCAAAACTTACCGAGGACAATAACGAGCGGATTCCTGCTATTATCCGCCTGGGCGCGGCTTATTCGTTTGATGAAAATATTCTCGTTTCGGTTGAAGCCGAAAAAGACACCCAAATGGACCCTATCCTAAAATGTGGCCTCGAATACAGGATAATAAAACCTGTTTATGTGCGGGGCGGCATTTCAACAAATCCGGGTATTTACAGTTTTGGCTTCGGGATTGATTATAAAAAACTGCAGGTTGATTTTTCGTCATCCGTCCACAACGTTTTAGGCTATTCGCCACAAATTTCGCTCATCTATACTTTTAAATAAAGCGGCCGATGACCAGGAAATTAAATAGCACCCTTTCGGGGAAATGGCCAAAAATCAAGGCTTCATTGGCTTTTATGTTTTTCTTTTTCTTTGGTTTAAGTGGTTTTACTCAAAATACTGTGCCTGGTTCCAAAGAGCGGGAAGCCATCATTAACCGCATCGAAATGATTGCCGAACAAACCGATCAGGAACTCGATTATTCCGACCTGCTGGATGGTGTTTATTATTTCATCGAACATCCGTTAAACCTCAATTACGCCACTTTTGATGAGATGAAGCAATTGCTTTTTATTACCGATTTCCAGATCAATAAAATTATCGAATACCGGAATATGTATGGCAACTTCCTCACCATTTACGAACTTCAGGCGGTGGAGGGTTTAGATGACGGGTTGATTGATCTTTTAACGCCTTTCATCGCTGTTTCGCAGGAAAAACCGGTGATTAAACTAAATGCCCGCGATATTTTAAAATACGGAAAAAACGACCTCTTTTTAAGATATGGCCGTACCCTGGAACAACAAAAAGGCTACGAATATTTGTCGGATTCAGCGAAAGCGGATAATCCAAACAACTATTATCTGGGCAGTCCCGACAAGCTCTACGCCCGTTATTCGTTCAATTATTCGAACAAATTAATTTTTGGAATTACAGCTGACAAAGATGCCGGCGAACAGTTTTTTAAAGGCTCGCAGCCCAATGGTTTCGATTTTTATTCGGGTTTTTTAGCCTTACGGGATTTGGGTGTAATTAAAAGCGTGGTTGTTGGCGATTATCACGTCCAGTTTGGGCAGGGGCTTACGCTTTGGACCGGCCTGGCTTTTGGGAAATCAACAGATGGCATGTCGGTAAAAAAGGCCGGACGGCAAATAAAACCCAGCACTTCGGTTAACGAAAACCTTTTTCTGCGTGGAACCGCGGTAAATGTAGCGCTCGGGAAATTTGACCTGACCGCATTTTTTTCGTCCAAAAAAATTGATGGAAACCTTGACGACGACACCACCGATGCCGAGGAACAATTTGTAACATCGCTCCAACAAACGGGCTATCACCGCACCAATGCCGAGATGGCCGATAAACATGCCATTGACGAAAAGATTTTTGGTGGCCACATCGAATTTCGCAAAACCCGTTTCAGTATCGGGGCTACCGCCTATAAAACAATGTTTGGCTCAAGCCTGATAAACGATGGTCAGCTTTA
>CAIYZW010000006.1 GCA_903930725.1 uncultured Bacteroidota bacterium | reverse complement strand
GTCGCCGGCGGTCAGCAATATTTCAGTTACTGGCCAAGTGTTTCGGATGCTTCGCTGGTTATGAGTGGTGGAATTCTGGAGTTTAATAATCAATCAATTAAAATTGAAGAAAATGCCTCCTGTTCATTTACCAGCAATATTACCGGAGGCATTATTAAAACCACTGGTTGGTTCCATGCAGAACATCCCGGTTTCGATCCAACCGGAGGAACGGTTGAAATTTATGGTCAATCTGATGGTTATGTTGGTTCCGGAAACGGCAGTGAATTTTATAATCTCCGGATCAACAAATTAACAATATCACCTTCGGTGGGGATGGAAAATGCTGTTGTAAAAAAGGCTTTAAATGTTGATGGCGGACGTATTAATATCATGGATGGTTATACCCTTTCATGCCTCGAAAGTTTAAACCTGAACAACGGATGGCTTGAAATATATTACGGAGGCACTTTAAAGATGGGCAATTTTTCTGCGTTAAACGTCGCAGAGGGTGCTGAACTCAGGACTTATGGACTTCCTGAAAACAGAAGCTTAATTACCGGGATTACCCCCTTGTCCTATTATCAGATTACGGTTGCTGATGGTGGCTGGATTTCGATGAAGAATACCATCATCGAAAATCTTGACGAAACAGGACTGTTTATTTATAACAATGCTGAGGTGGATGTTGATAATGCCTTTAATGGTTGCATTTTCAGAAATGGCAAATCCTGCAACAATGCACTTATCACCATAAACACAAATCAGGATTTGGTAGCCGAAAATGTTGAATTTGATCATGTTTCGAAAAGCAGGCTGTACAATGTTGCTAAATGGGTAAATTCGGGCAGCATTACTTTTGTTAACTATTCCGGTAGTTTTGCCGGCAGCGCTTTTGAAGATGACCCTTACGGACGAATCCTTTGGGATAATTTCCAGCCGGGACTATGGACAGGCGCAGTTTCTACCGATTGGCACACTGCAGGCAACTGGGACGACTTTTTAGTCCCAACTTCATCAACAAATGTTACCATTCCTGCCATAAAGATGAATATGCCTGAAATTGCCACAGGGACTGCGCATTGTTCCAATATAACCCTGAACGGAATACTTACCGTTGGTAATGCAACCCTTGATATTGCCGGAAATTTTGCTTCTAACGGCAACCTGACTACTACAAACACCAACGGGAAAATTATTATTCGTGGTGATGCCAACTGGAATTCAGGCGCAACCGCATCCATGTTTATGAATTCAGTTATCTGGATTTATGGAAACTGGAGTTTCAATGAGGGTTCAAATGTGCAACTGGATGATGGAACTGTATGGTTCATGGGAAACACAACCAAAACCCTCAGCAACCATTCATCAAACAGCGTGTTTTTTGGGTTGTTTATTTACAAAACCGATGACGCTTATGTTGAATTGACAAGTGCTTCCAATCATCCACTTACCGTAAATGCAAGTTTACGAATAGATTCTGGTTCACAATTGATAATAAACAGTGACGAACAACTCATTTTGAAAGCTCACTTGTATAACGATGGAAACCTACGGTGTAACTCCGGAACAATAAAGTTTTCCGGAGTAAATAGTAATATCAAATGTAGTTCTGATGATTATTTCAACAATGTAATTTTTGATCAGAGTGGCACAGCCTCACTTTATGACAGCTTTTCGGAGTTTAATATTAAAGGTGATTTAACAATTAATTCAGGAATATTCAATCCTGCCGGTAATACCATAAAAATCCAGGGATCTTGGTATAATACTGCTGGTCCCGAACATTTTTCGGAAGGAAACAGCCGTGTGATTTTTAACGGCAGCACGCCACAATTCTGCTCAACAGAAGAATTTTATATCCTTGAAATTGATAAACCGCTTCATTATTTTTACGACCAGTCAGAATCAAACATCTTTTGTCAGATTTATGATTGGACACAGGGTGGAATGTGGATAGCCGGAGGTAGCAGTTTTCATGCCGCCGACCTTGCCGATGACGGCATTTTTGGAGATTTTGTATTGTGGTGGAATTCGATCGAACTGCACCAGGACGCTTTGCAAAGTATTGATTTGCACGGCAGCATAAGTATAAATGGTGGTGAGTTCAGGGTTTATGGAGGCAAAGACCATAGTTTATGGGGCACAAATGCAAACGCGAACCTGTTTATGGGATCAGGTGTCCTCGATTTTGTTGACAAGGGAATAAAAATTCAGGACGTTGCACCATACAGTTTTACCTCAACCATTTCAGGCGGAACGATTCGCACACAAAACAGTTTTATAGTACAATCACCCGGATTCGACCCCATGGGCGGTACAGTTGAACTTTATGGCCCGCAAAACAGCGCAATTTTATCAACCGAAGGAGGTTCATTTTACAACGTAACAATCAATAAACCTACCGACTTTTCGACCAGGGCAACAATATGGCCTTCGATAGTTAAAAACAATTTTGTAGTGGCCGAAGGCCTTGCAGAAGTTGGATTTGGCCACGAACTCGAATGTTGGACTAATCTTGAAGTTCAAAACGGCGGCTGGATGGCTGTTAATTCTGCAACCATAAGCATGAAGTACCTCTCCTCGGTGAATGTTTATGATAATGGCGCACTCTCAATCTTTGGATATGAAGGTGCCATGAGCCGGGTAAAGGGTATTCTGCCAACGGAGCCATACACCTTTAGCATTAACAGCGGAGGAACTCTGGAGGCCACCTTTACCATCTTTGAAACCTTACCCGAGCAGGGAGTTTACATTGCTCCGGGAGGTATTGTCAATCCAGCCTATTCGTTTACAAACTGTGAATTCCGCAATGGGATGAGCGGACCAACCACTTTAATGTCAATCGACAGCGAGCAGGACATCGTCATCGAAAATGCAGTTTTCCCAACCAACACCTGGGGTGGGCAGTACAATGTGAGGAAAATCTTTGATTCAGGAAG
>CAIYZW010000005.1 GCA_903930725.1 uncultured Bacteroidota bacterium | reverse complement strand
ACGTGGAAAGGGCATCAACTGGTTCGCCGTTCAATAAAATATCCAACCTGACTAATTTGGCCGGTTTATAACCCGAAATGTGATAATCGAAAGAAGCGTAGCCCCTTGAAATGCTTTTAAGTTTATCGTAAAAATCAAAAACAATCTCCGCAAGCGGTAACTCAAATGTAACTTCCACCCTATCGCTGGTAAGATAGACCTGGTTTTTTAGTGTTCCGCGTTTATCAATGCAAAGGCGCATCACTGAACCCAAGTATTCGGTTTTGGAAATAACCTGCGCGATGATGTATGGCTCTTCGATGCGGTCGAGATGGTTTGGTTCGGGCAAACCCGAAGGATTATGGACTTCAATTAAATCGCCTTTTACACCGTAAGCTTTGTACGAAACGTTGGGCACGGTTGTGATCACATCCATGTCGAATTCGCGATCGAGGCGCTCCTGAATAATCTCCATGTGCAAAAGCCCGAGAAAGCCGCACCTGAAACCAAATCCCAAAGCAGCCGAAGATTCCGGTTCAAAAGTAAGCGAGGCATCGTTTAACTGCAGTTTTTCCATCGAAGCACGCAATTCTTCATAATCGTCGGCATCAACAGGGTAAATACCGGCAAAAACCATTGGTTTAACGTGTTCGAAGCCTGCAATGGCTTTATCGCAAGGGTTTGAAACCTGCGTAATGGTGTCGCCAACTTTAACTTCTTTTGAAGTTTTAATTCCCGAAATGATGTAACCAACATCGCCGGCTTCCATCGTTTGACGAGGGAAAAGTCCAAGTTTGAGCACGCCTATTTCGTCGGCGTAATATTCTTTTCCGGTAGCGACGAACTTCACAAAATCGTTTTGTTTGATAGAGCCATTGAATAACCGGAAGTAGGCGATAATTCCGCGGTACGAATTGAACACAGAATCAAAAATCAAAGCTTGTAGCGGGGCTTGAGGATCGCCTTTTGGTGCAGAAATCCTTGTAATAATTGCTTCAAGGATTTTATCAACGCCAAAGCCGGTTTTGCCGCTGGCTTCGATAATATCGTCACGTTTACAGCCAATCAAATCAACAATCTGATCTTTCACTTCCTCGGGCATGGCATTTTCGAGGTCCATTTTATTTAGGACGGGAATAATCTGCAGATCGTGCTCAAGTGCCAGGTAAAGGTTCGAAATGGTTTGCGCCTGGATTCCCTGAGTAGCGTCAACAATTAAGAGGGCGCCCTCGCAGGCAGCAATCGAACGGGATACTTCGTACGAAAAATCCACGTGACCGGGTGTATCAATCAGGTTGAGGACGTAAACCTCTTCGCCCTGGTGATAAATCATTTGAATGGCGTGGCTTTTAATGGTAATGCCACGTTCGCGCTCAAGGTCCATGCTATCGAGCACCTGCTCCTTTTTTTCACGGAGCGAAAGTGTGTCGGTAAAATCGAGTAAACGGTCGGCCAGGGTACTTTTGCCGTGGTCGATATGCGCTATGATACAGAAGTTTCGGTTATTTTTCATAAAGTGCAAAAGTAGAAAAATATCGGATATGGAGCGATGCTGTTTTTGAGATTTTGGGATGAAGCGCGAAAAATGGCAAATTATTTTCTGTTGATTCTAAACCTTACTAATTCGCAAACTATAATAGAACGCGGATAACGCGGATTTTACGGATTAACGCGGATAAGAAAAAATCTGTGCATATCCGTTGCATCTGTGT
>CAIYZW010000004.1 GCA_903930725.1 uncultured Bacteroidota bacterium | reverse complement strand
GTGTAAATGCCGGAACTGCCGACACCACGGGATTGAATATTCCTGAATTCGATCTGGCAGGAAAATCCCGTTTTTTCAATAACCGGATTGATATTGGCGCTTACGAATCGCAGGTTATTACAGGAATTAATGATGGTGAAGTGATTTTTTCAGATGCTGTGTTGTACAACCCGTCCCCTAACCCTGCCAATATTTCGACAAATATTAGTTTTTACCTTTTGCAGCGATGCAAAACCACCGTGAATATTTTGGATTTGGATGGAAAATTGGTAAAATTATTTCCATCTGAAATTTTAGATGAAGGTCTGCATCAAATTTTATGGGATTTATCTGATCATTCAGGCCAGGATGTCCCCTCCGGGATTTATGTTTGCCGGCTCGAATGTGGCAACCGGTCATTCAGCAAAAAAATCATTATTTCGAGATAATCCGATTCATTTTTTATGAATCCGGTCGTTGGTAATGCTGCTTAAAAAACGTAACATCACAGGTGGATCATTTTCATTTTGATATCGCAGCCATAATTTCAATGCTTCATCAGGTTTATCGAGCATCAAATTTGCCCACATAGCTGTTGCCACGAAATACTGGCTCTCCGGAACAGCTAAAATCATTTCGCTGCCTAAATATACGTTGGTGATTTTCAGAACTTCGGAATAATCCATCTCACCAACTGCCTGATAATGCCTCACTTTTGCCTTAACATTTTCTGAAAGAAGACTATAACTATTGGATTTCGTTAGATAATTCCAGATAAGGTTTAACTCATTTTTTGACAAGTAGGGCATAATTTTGTCGGCAAAAGACTGTAAAACAGGAACCCAGATTTTTTTAAGGTAAGCTGTATCGGTTTCCTGATTTATCGTTAAAATCGAATTAAGTAAAAGGGCATCATATTCATTAAGTTTTTCTATTTCGGCCTTTTTGCCCAATGACAGACTATTGAAACAATCAAAAATAGCTCGTGCGGTTTTGTTATCATCAACAATTTCAAAGAGATAATTTGGTCCGGTTTCAAAATTATCAGGAATAACAAATCCTTGCATTGACCGTAAAATCGGAGCAGGGTATTTCATCAAGGTCATCAATTCGTTAACAGATTCTTTCAAAAATCGTGCTTTTCCGGCATTGTATTCGAGAAAAGGGTAAAAATCGCTGTTTTTATTGATGTCATAACTCTTGAATAATGGATCCATGATTCGCTTACTTCCGACAAAACGAATCTGTAAATCGTTTTCACCATGGATTCCAAGATTTTTTAGTTCGATTTTAATTTCTGAATTTTCAAATATTTTTCCCTGAACCGGCCCAATCATTCCTGATTTTTTGGCGATGATTGCCAAATCTCCATCATCCAGATAATAAATATGATAATCGCCAAAAACCGGAGAAATGGCGTTTATCACCGATGCAACCAGCTGCATATTCATTTCGTAGGTATGAATCCACTGGACGAAAACACCTTCGTTGGAAAGGCTTTTAGCAATTATCTGGTAAAACTCATAAGAAAACATCCCCCCTACTCCACTTATCCACGGATTTGACGGTTCCGAAATAATCAGGTCGTACTGCTTTTTTGAACAAGCAAAAAAAGTTTTGGCATCGGCGATGTGTAGTTTATAACGGGGGTCGGTGTAAATGTTCTGAACCTGCTCCTTAAAAAACTTTGAAGCTTCCACAACCGCAGGCTCAATTTCGATGACATCGAGTTGCCGGATTCCATAGTTCATGAGCGCAACATGGGCTGTTTTGCCAGATCCCAGGCCGATAATAGCAGCGTTTTCGCAACGATTTTCAATCGAAAATGGAAGGGCAGCCAACAAAACCTGCGTGGTTAAATCGCCGGAAACCTTTCGATACAAATTTATACTGGCGTCAGGCTTTCCGTTGGTCGAAAGAACGACATTTCCGTTATTAGTCTCGTAAACCGCAATGGTGGCAGTTTTTCCATCTTTTTGAAACAAAACTTTGTTTTCATGGTTAATCACTCCATATCTGTAAACCCCGGAAGCCATTTTAACGGGGTCGAGATGGAAAAACACTCCAAAAGCTAAAATTCCAGCCATTAAAACAGTAAAAGTTATCCGGTATTTCTTCCAGACCGGTAAATTAAAACGGTACAAAAACCAGGCGCCAACACCGATATCAATCAACCCTGCAAAAACTAACAGAAATTTCAAGCCAATCAAGGGCATCAAAAAATTAAAAGCCAGCAAAACTCCAAGAATTCCACCGGCGGTGTCGGCGGCGAAAATTTTCCCGACAGATTGTTCGCCAAATCCTGCATTTTGTGCCATTTTTACAAGTAGCGGCAACGCCATTCCTGCGCAGATTGTAGCAGGTAGCATAATCAGATATGAAATTACCTGTCCCGAAAAAACAACAATTTTATAGCCGCCAATATCTTGCTGCACCGCACCCAGCATCCATTCCATCAAATCAAAAGTATAATTGTACAAAACCAGCGAAACGATGGCAAATATTCCCATCAAAATCTGAATCACCGAAAAGGTCGAAAAAAAATTTTCCTGGCGCTCAATCCGAAATTTAATCCAAAAAGCACCAATTGCCAGACCGAGGATAAATGCGCTGATCATGAGCTCGAAAGATTGTACCGAACTCCCCAAAACCATACTCAACATTCTGATCCATCCTATTTCATAAATAAAAGACGACGCACCGGTAATAAAGGAGGCAGACAGAAATATTATGATGACATGTCTTTCGCTGAATGCAAAATCGCTGACTTTTTCATTGACGGAAGTGACGCTTATTGTGAATGATTTTCCTGAAAATATCAGTATTGCGCCTGCAACAAAAAGGTTTAGAAGTCCGGCAAAGACCATAGTCCCAGGCAAACCAAACCGATTTATCAGAAAAAATCCACTTACCAGAACACCTAAAGATGCTCCAAATGAATTTAGAAAATAGAATTGTGCCACTGCCCGTCCCTTTGATTGTTGGAATTGACGCGCGATGGCACCAGTAAACAACGGAAATGTTGCCCCCAAAAGAAAGGATTGCGGGAAGGTGATGATCGTGGCAAATCCCCATTTAAGCAATTCTGCAGCAAATACAGGTAAAGTCGGGTAAAATGAATCAAAAATCAGATTCCGGACACCAACAAAAACACTATCAAATAACAATGCAAAAAGGCCAATGAGCAATTCAACCAGTGCATAAAACAAAAAAAGGTTTTTGATTTTAGATGAAAATTTGCCTGCAAACCACGCTCCTACCGACATTCCGGAGAGGAAAATAATCAGAATAAAACTTTGGGCAAAGGCTGCATGGCCGGTAATCAGTTTAAGATATTGTGTCCAGACGGATTCGTAGATAATTCCGGCAAATCCCGAAATAAAAAACAACAACGAAAACAAGTAGTATTTTGAAAATCGTTGCATAACTTCTTGGATGTATTAATCGTGAAACCGCCACGACAGGCCAAATTTAAAGGCCATATCCTGAAGGGGGTAATGAGGCACTGCGTAAAAATTTGTCTGGCCAATTCCTGAAAGCACGTTTTGAAATTTCATAAAAAAACGGGTTCTTTTTACATAAAAATCCAAAAAGGCATCCACATGCATAAAATCGCCGATTTCCTTATCATTTTGAATGTAAAAACTACGAATTGCCGGCATGTATGAATCGGCATAATATTTCGAGAAATAATTAAGATCAAAGCCAGTGCGCGTATTCAAGGCACCTTTAAATAGTTCCAGATTAAAAGTAAACGAAAAATAACCCATCAATTCTGGCAAACATATAATATCTTCGTTTGAAACTTTTTGATAGATTATTTGCCCGTCAACATCAAATTTCCCGATTTTAAATTGTTTATTTAAATAAAGTTTAAAAACTTCGACACTCGGGTGGTATTGTGCTGGCAAGGTATCCTGGCCTATGTAAAGATAATCGGTAGTCCGAAAAATATCAAAGCCCGCTTTAAACCTGGTCATGGCAATAAAAGCCGAAATATTTTTTGTTTTAACCTTATTAAAACCATTGTCCCACCTGAAATGATTTGAGTAATAATGCTGAAAGAAATAAGGCGCAGCATGATTATCAAAATTCATCTCAAAATTCATTGTAGTTTTATAAGACTTGTTCCTTAGAATTTGAAGGGTAGCAATTGCAGATAAATTGAAATCTCCCTGGTACTGATTACCGGTTAAAACATAAGAACCTGAGCCCTTTATGTCTAAAAAAGGAACTGGTGAAATTTCTATTGACCCATACGGGGCAAGATTTGTAAAAGTGGTTTTTGTTATAGTATCGCGTACCTCAGCAACTTGTTGTCTGATTCCAAATAAAATAAGAAACGGTTGAGAATTAATTCGATTAAGATAATCGGCATTTGACCAGGAAAATGAATTTTCGAAATGCTGATAATACACCGAATCATAAGTCAAGGTACTATCTTTAAAGATATTAGAATAATATGAAGTATCAGGATTAAGATCGGAATAGGCTTGTGAAGATTTTTGAAAATTGAAAGAATGAGAAATTCTACCAAATCTAATTTTGATTCTTCTCCTTTCATTTTCTGTCGAATCCTGGCGGATTGGTTTGGAACTTTTAGATAATTGAAAATATTGTTGAAGATACACGCCTGTTTCCCTGATCTGGTTATCCGCATTTTCGAGCTTCACGGGAATAATTGACCTGGATGGTTCGATGTTTTGCTCGTAAATACTATCGTATGTTATGCCACCACTTTCTTTAACCTTAACTTTTCCATTGGTAAAATTTGCAATAATTCCGTATCGCAAGTCTTCGGTGAAATAATGTGTTTTTAATGCGAGCCGGTAATTATCCGATTTTTGCCGCTGATAGGTCCCAAGCGAATTAATAATATCAAAATCAATCCCTATTGTAAGGCGTTTCAAGACCCGTTGATCATGTTTTATACCGAAAACCTGCTCCTTTTTGGCGCCTGTTATGTAAGAGACTTCAGTGTAGGGACGAGGATTAACATAATATAAAATATCATTTTGTTCGAAAAAGTAAACATCAAAGGAGGAAATACCATAATTAAAGCCTATGACATTATTATTACGAAAGCTAAGATTTTTAAAGGCTAAGCCAACATTTCCCAAAGAAGCGTTAAAAGGTATTTTTTTTGAAAGAGGGTTATAGGCTTCAAAATCAACAAGACTGGTGTCCAAAGCGGTTAGTAATAAAGGGCTGAATATGTCAAGTTTATTTTCGAAATGCATTATTGCATTTGAATCGGCAGGATAAAAGGTAGAATCGTATTGTTGAGAAAAAAGCAAATTACCTGGAAACCATATCCAAAGTAAACAAAAGAGTAGATTTTTTATAATAATCTTGTAAAGCACAATTTAGTTTTTTGTGTGCCAAAAGTAATCAAAACATTTGATAATTTAAGAAGAACGGACTATTGCAGCAGGGTGTTTTAATATTGAATTCAAAACACTTATGCCGGGTTGGTTTGATAATTTTCAATAAAAGTATTGATTTAATTAGCAATAAAATTCATACATTATTATTATAGGAAATCAAATTGGTAGTTTTCCAACAAAATGGCAAAAAAAAACCCCGGCTTAGAGCCAGGGCTTTATAAAAAATTGGCGACGACCTACTTTTCCACCTTTCGGCAGTATCATCGGCGCGGGAGGGCTTAACTTCTCTGTTC
>CAIYZW010000003.1 GCA_903930725.1 uncultured Bacteroidota bacterium | reverse complement strand
CGTGAACGCCGGCATCAGGGGGTTTTTGTGTTGGAAGGAATTTTGGAAATCAGCAAGGCTACGATGGCAGGTTATCAGTTTAAGAGTGTCTTTTTTTGCCCTGATATTATTTCCGCAAACGCCGTTGAAGAATTACTTGAAGAAAATCATGAGGAAATCTTCTCGGTGAGCGGTGATATTTTCGAAAAAATTGCCTATCGGGGAACGTCAGGTGGAATTGTGCTTTTAGCCGAACCACGCGAGCATAAACTCGAAAATCTGAAATTAAGAGAACGCCCGCTTTTAATTGTTCTCGAAGCCGTGGAAAAGCCAGGCAACCTGGGTGCCATCCTGCGCACTGCCGATGCTGCCGCCGTTGATGCTGTGATAATTTGCGACCCACAAACCGATATTTACAATCCAAATGTTGTTCGGTCAAGTATTGGATGTTTGTTTTCGGTGCCAGTGGCAGTGTCAAATTCCATCGAGGTAATCAACTGGCTCGAGATGAAGAAAATTTCGATTTATTGCACGGCGCTCACAGCTTCGTTGCCTTATCACACCATCAATTTTAAAAGGCCTTCGGCCATCGTTCTGGGAACAGAAGCCACCGGCATGACCAAAACCTGGCTCGATGCTTCCGACAACAATATCATTATTCCGATGCTCGGCCAAGCTGACTCACTCAATGTTTCAACCGCCGCCGCCATCGTGGTTTTTGAAGCCCGCCGACAGAGAGGATTTTAACAAAAAATCTCAAATCTCAAATCTCAAATCTCAAATCTCAAGTTTTGCAAGGTAAAGTTGGGAGACGCTAAAAAAATCTCCGTGTTATTTTTTCTTTCGCGGGTTTTGTCTTAAGCAAGATCGGTGTATTTAGTGGCCAGGTTGCGGGATTTTTCGACCGGGTATTTGGCCGCGTTTTTTATCATCTTTTGCATGATAATTTCTTGGATGTCGAAGTCATATTTTTCGGCAATAAAAAATGCGTAAACCAGCACGTCGGCCAGTTCTTCGGCCACCCGTTCCCGGTTTAATACCTCAACTTCGGCAGGAGTTTTCCATAAAAATAATTCATTAAGCTCGGCAGCCTCTATGGACAAAGCCAAGGCAAGGTCTTTGGCGTTGTGAAATTGCGCCCAGTTGCGTTCATTGCGAAATTCGACAATGTGTTTTGTGATGGTTTCGATGTCGTTCATGAATAAAAATAGCGTTATTTTGTCCGGCAAAATTGGCTATTTTTTTTCAGTACTTTTGGTTTTTCATCTTAAAACTCCTCAAATGAAAATTCTTCATACTTCCGACTGGCACATTGGGCAACGGCTTCACAACAACGACCGTGAAGAGGAACATCGTCTGTATTTTGATTGGCTCAGAGAAACTATCGAAGCCCAAAACATTGATTTGCTGCTGGTTTGCGGCGATATTTTCGATATTGGTTTTCCGGCAAACGGTGTTTTGAAAATCTATTACAGCTTTTTAACCAGCCTCATCGCCACAAATTGCCACCAGGTTATCATCACCGGCGGAAACCACGATTCGGTGAGCACATTGGAAGCACCCAGAGAAATCCTGAAGTTTATCAACGTAACCGTGCTTGGTGGTGCGACCGACGAGATTGCTGATGAAATTATCGAAATACACGATGCCGGCGGAAAAACACGGGCTGTAGTTTGTGCGGTTCCATATCTGCGCGAAAAAAACCTTCGTAAATCCGTTGCCGGCGAGTCTTTCGACGACCGCGAAAAAGCCATCCGTGAAGGCATCTTATACCACTATTTGCAGCTTTCAAAACTTACCGAAACCTATAATGAGAGCGGCATTCCGGTTATTGCAACTGGCCATTTGTATGTTCAGGGTGCAGTAATTTCGGAAAGTGAGCGTGGAATTTATGTCGGAAACCAGGCTGGCGTGAGTATTGCAGCTTTTCCACCCGGATTTGGTTATCTTGCCCTCGGCCATTTGCACCGCGCTCAACAGGTTGGGAGCAATCCTCCGGCATTTTATTCAGGAAGCCCGCTGATGTTGAGTTTTAGCGAACAATTTGATAAAAAACGGATAAATATACTGGATATTTCCGACGATAAAATTACGGTTACCGACATCAAAATTCCGGCTTTCCGTAAATTAATTTCGATAAAAGGTAACCTGGCAGAAGCCAAAGAAAAATTAGCCTCCCTAAAACCCGAATCTCCGCTTTGCGGCTGGATTGATCTCAACATAGAAGAGCCCGTTCACGACCCGCTTTTGATGCGACTTTACGATGATTTTATTGAAGATTTTAATCTTAAAAATCCACATTTTAGAATTATCAAAGATAAACTCCAGTTTGCTGACCGGAGTTTCCAGGATACTTTTCCGACAGATTCAGGCCTGACTTTGAACGACTTTAACGAACTTCAGGTTTTTGAAAAACTCCTTGACCAGGAAGGGATTTTAGCGCGCGAGGATATAATTTCCAACTTTAAGCAACTGTTGCAAATGGTGCATGATACCGAAAACCAGGAATAATCCCAAAAAATCAATCAGATGAAAATTTTAAAAATTACGCTTCAAAATATTCATTCTTTAAAAGGTCGGCACATTGTAGATTTTACTGAAGGGCCACTTTCAAAAACCGGGCTTTTCGCGATAACAGGCCCAACCGGCTCAGGAAAAAGTACGCTGCTCGACGCCATCACGCTGGCACTTTTTAACCAGACGCCGCGCACTGGAAGCCTTTCAAAATCGGCCATCGAAAAAATGGGCGCTGTAATTACCCGAAATACTGATGAAGCTTTTGCCGAAATTGAATTTGAAACCAAAAACAAAGTTTATAGGTCGAAATGGGAAATAAGCCGCGCCAGAACTGGCAATCTGCGCGATTATAATATGCAGCTCTCTTATCGAAATGACAAAGGAGAATTTGATTTTTTTGACCTTAAAAAAGGCGATATCCCTGCAAAAAACGCCGAAATCATCGGGCTAAATTACGACCAGTTTGTGAAATCAATTTTGTTGTCGCAAGGCGAATTTGCCCGTTTCCTGAAGGCCGACCCAAAAGAAAGAAGCGAACTGCTCGAAAAAATTACCGGAACCGGAATTTACCGTGCCATTGGCCGTGCAGCTTTTGAAAAGCAAAAGGAAGAAAAGCTAAAACTTGAGCAAATTGAGCAAAAGTTAAAAGACATCAAAATTCTGACCTCCGTTGAGGAATTGGAATTTAAGCAACAAAAAGGCGATTTAGAACGTCAATCATTGCTGGTCGGCAATGAACGCGAAGTATGCGGGGTAGCTATCAAAACCAAAAATGACCTGAAACTTAAACTGGATGCGGAAACTAAATTAAATGAACGGCTCAATTTGCTGAACGTTGAAGAAGAAAAACTCGTTCCCGAAAAAAACAGGTTAACGCTGCACCAGCTTGTGCTTCCTTTAAAAAGCGACCTCGACAAATTATCCACACTTCACAACAGGAAAATGAAGGCGGAAAATGAATCGGAAAACATGAAAACCAGAGCATTTAAACTTGAAGAGGAACTCGGAAAAGAACAAAAATCGCTCAGCGCAAAAATCATCGAAAAGGAAAATGTAAAAACCTCGTTAACTGCGCAAAAGCCTTTGTTTGAGGAAGTTTTAAAACTTGATAAAGAAATTGAGATTTCAAAAGCTAAGAAAAATGAACTGAACGAGCGGCTTGGTTTGATGAATTTTGAAAAGAAAAGTGAACAACAAAAACTTGATGAGGCACGCAAAACCCTTGTTGCCATTGATGAGAAGCTTGCCAGCATTAAAAAGTTTATGGACGAAAATCCGTTGCTCGAAAACATCGGCGAAACGCTGCCCGGGATTATCGAAAATTACAAGCAATTTAGAGAAGGCCTGGAAATTTTTAACGAAGGTTTAAAAAAAGAATATCCCGATCTTTTTAAGAAAATGCAGCAAAACCATGCCATCGCTGCAAAGCAGGATTTCATGGCTAACATTATTATAAATGATGAAAACGAAATCCGTGCTTTAAATCTCAGCATTGATGGTCAGGAAAAAGACCGCCTGGCTGTTCAGCAAAAAATAGCAGAAGCTGACGAAAAAATCCGGGTTTTTGATGATATGATCCGCCACAGCGATGCCTGGCAAAAATTGAAAATCCAGCAGCAAACCGAAGAACAGAAACTGGTGGATGTGACAAAAACCTTTGAACAGGCCAAAAACGCAGAGCAGCAAGCTTTTCAAAAACTTGAAATCCTCGAAAAACATATTTTGGAGTTGCAGGCACGCAAGGAGCGCGAAGCCCTCGAAGCAAAATACGAAGATGCCCGTGCCGGGCTGAAACCCGGAGAGCCTTGCCCGCTTTGTGGCGCAACGGAGCATCCGCTGGTGGAAACTTACGAAAATAAACTTAGCAACACCAAGCGGCTGCTTCAGGCAAAAACCGAAGAACAGAAAATTCAAAGACTCCTCAGTGACCGCTATTTGCGCGAAAAAACAACAGGAGAAGCCGAGATTAAGGCCATCACAGGAAACATCGAAAAAATAAAAACCTCGATAGCCGAAACACTCGAAAGCTTTGATAACACAATGAATCTGGCGAATCTTAAAGACCTTGCCATCAAAAATAAAAATCAACTTTTGGATGGGAGGAATGAAATTGCAATTTTGCTCACAAAACTGAAATCCGTTTTTGAAGTTCTCGAAAAATCAGGTCTTTTGGAAGCAAAACTGAAGAGTTTGCGCCATTTTTCATCATCAATCAATCAGCTTTCCAGGCTCAACGAAACCATAAAAACAGGTTTGCAGAAATATCAAAAATACCTTGCCGGAGCCACCGAAACCGGCCAAAGCCTTCAGGAACTTGGCAAACAGCAAGGCTTTTACAGGAAAGCTATCGAACAAAATCATGCTTTTCGCGAATCCAAATCAACCATCGTGGCAACCATTGCCGAAAAAGAAAAAGTTATCGGAAAACTGAAAACTGAAATCGGGAATCTTGCTGAAATTCATGCAAATGAAACGGAAAGCCTTTTAAAACTTTGCATTTACAGGAAGGAAATATTTGGAGAAAAAGACCCGGTAAATGAGGAAAAAAACCTTGAAAATCTGTTTCATAAGGTTGAAAAAGAGGAGCTTGAAATTGAAAACACCATCACCAAAAAAGCCGGAGAAATCGAAAACTCACGTTCAATGGCCAACAAAACCAGTCAGGAAATGGAAGAGGCTGTAACTGAAATTTCTGCAATAAATCAGCATATCGGGCCTGAATTGGAGAAATTGGGGTTTCAGTCGCCGGAAGCAGCCGGAAAGGCCATCCTGACACCGGAGGCAGCCGAAAATATTATTAAGAAGGTGGATTATCTTAAATCCGAAATTATCAAAACCAAACAGACCTTGTTTGACCTTGCTACAGAAATTGAAAATCTGAAAATAATTGATGATGAAAGTGTTGCTTTGGAAAATCTTGAAATAAAATATTCGGAGCTTTCAGGAAAAGTAAACCTGCTAAATCAGGAAATTGGTGCCTTAAAAAAAACACTTGCACAAAATGCCGCCAACCTTGAACTGACTTTTGGAATCAGGCAGGAAATAGCACAGCAGGAAAAGGAATTTGCCCGCTGGGATGCACTAAACCGCCTGATTGGCGATGGAACCGGGAAAAAATTTGCTGGTTTTGCGCAGGAACTTACCCTAAAATTCATGCTTGTCAAGGCCAATCACCATCTCAAAAATCTAACCGACAGATATCGTGTTACTTACGTGAAAAATGAAAATATTGACGATCTTTTTGTGATTGACACCTACCATGGTGACGAAAACCGCTCAGTAAAAACCCTTTCTGGTGGCGAGAGTTTCCAGGTGAGCCTTGCGCTGGCACTCGGGTTATCCGACCTGGCCGGCAACAAAACCCGCATCGAAAGCCTCTTTATTGACGAGGGTTTTGGGACTTTAGATCAGGAAACCCTCGACACGGCACTTTCGGCACTCGAAAAACTCCAGCACGAAACCAACCGCACCATTGGTATCATCAGCCACGTTGAAGCCCTCAAAGACCGCATCACCACGCAAATTGAACTGGTGAAAGATGCCTCGGGAAACAGCAGGCTTTTGGTGCGGGGATAATTAAACCAGGCCTGCAAAAAGTGAGCTTCATTTTTAGTTTTAATTTTTTAACAGATTGATTCTGAAATTATCCATGCCTCGTACAGGTTTAGGTTTAGGACTTTAACACCTGAACAACCGCATTTTTATGCCAAAAACCTTAATTTGAATGGCAATAAATTACTAATCAAGATTGTTTTATCTGTTATTTTAAAAATTACAGATGTTTCTATTTACTATTCGTCACAAATGTTTTTTTGTTTTAGCGACTTTACTTTTGAGTATCAGCTCATTTGGTCAGCTTACCAAAATTATGGGTGTGGTAAGAGATGCCGGAACCGGCGAGCCTATCCCATTTGTAAACATCTATTTTAAAAATACCAATACTGGCATTACTTCCGATTTTGAGGGCAATTATTCCATCGAAACAAAAAAACCCGCCGACAGCCTTGTTGCTTCTTTCGTGGGCTATCTGCGTCAAGCAAAAGCTGTTGAAAAGAATAAATTTCAATACATCAATTTTGATTTAAAAATCAACAGCGTTTTGCTGGAAACCGTGGTGATAAAACCCGGCGAAAACCCTGCAGAAGTGCTGCTTCGCAAGATTTCCGAAAATAAGAAATCGAATGATCCCGATAAATACGATGCTTATGAATATGAAGCCTACAATAAGATTGAGATAGATGCCAACAACATTACCGAAAAATTTAAGGAAAGCAGGATTTTTAAGCCCTTTCAGTTTATTTTTAATAATGTTGATACCTCAACGGTAATCGGGAAAACCTACCTTCCAATTTTTTTAACCGAATCAATTTCAAACGTTTATACGCGTCGAAACCCGCGTGGTTCAATCGAGAAAATTACGGCCAACAAGGTTTCCGGTATCGAAAACGAGAGTGTGATGCAGTTTTTGGGCGACAAGCTTCAGCACACAAATATTTACGATAATTACATTGACCTTTTTCAGAAGAATTTCATTAGCCCGATTTCTAATTTTGGATTGAGTTACTATAAATATTACCTGGTCGACAGCGGCTTTTTCGAAAACAAATGGTGTTACAAAGTGATGTTTAAACCACGCCACAAACAAACCCTCACATTTACCGGCGATTTTTGGGTTCACGATACAACATTCGCAATCAGGCAGATAAAAATGCGTATGGCTGATGATGCCAACATAAATTTTATCAATGATCTGGTTATCGAAAAAGAATTTGATTTGATTGACGGAAAATATTGGCTCCTCACAAAAGATTACATGATTGGTGATTTCAATTTTATAGAAGGCGAAAATAAAGTGCTTGGGTTTTTTGGCCGTAAAACCACCACTTACCGCAACTTCCTAATAAACCAACCTAAGGAAGATAAATTTTATAATAATCCGGTGAATATTTTAGTGTCGGACAGCGCCGGAAAACGTGATACCGAATTTTGGGAAATCAACCGGCACGAGGAACTTACCCGCGATGAGAAAACCATTTACTTCATGGTTGATACGCTCAAAACAATCCCTCTTTTTAATACCTATATTGATGTCATTCAAATGGTTACCACCGGATATTACGAAATGGGGAATGTCGAAATCGGGCCTTATGCCTCTTTACTGAGTTTTAATGCTGTTGAAGGCGCCAGGATGCGTTTTGGTGGAAGAACCAGCAACAAATTCAGCACACGGATAATGTTTGATGGGTACGCAGCTTACGGGACACTCGATTCGCGATTCAAATACGGTGGTGGGTTTTTATATATACTCAAAAAAAATCCACGACGGGCAATTGCTGGATCATTTAAGTACGATCTCGAGCAATTGGGGGCCAGCCAGAATGCTTTCAGGGAAGACTTTTTTCTGGCTTTTCTTTTCCGCAGAAACCCTGCCGACAAATTATCAATGGTCGAGGAAATAGAAACCCATTACGAACACGAATGGTTCAACGGATTCTCCAACACACTTCATCTGGTTCATCGGAATATGTACCCGATTGGAGATACAAAATTCGAGTTTTACTATCAGGACAGCGCTACACAAAAAATCTCATCAGAAACTGCAATCACTTCGTCCGAAATACGCCTCGATACCAGGCTGGCTTATCGTGAGAAGTTTATAATAGGAGAATTTGAGCGGGTTAGCCTCGGGGCAAAATATCCGATACTCGAAATTAAGTACGGATATGGAATTCCCGGGTTATTAAAAAGCGATTACGAATATCACCGCCTGCAACTTGGAATTAGTCACTGGTTTAAATTTTTTAACCTTGGATGGTCAAAATACATCATCGAAACAGGCCGTATCTGGGGCACTTTGCCTTATCCATTGTTAAAACTGCACGAAGGCAACGAAACTTATTTTTTTGATGAGTCGTCCTTTAACCTGATGAACTATTACGAATTTGTAAGCGATAAATACATCAGTGCATCTTACACCCATCATTTTGATGGTTACTTTTTTAATCGGGTACCGTTATTCCGGAAGCTCAAATGGCGCGAAATTGCCTTTGTAAAAGGTTTGATTGGTGGTATGGATCAAAAAAACAAGGATTATTCAGTCTTTCCGGCAGGCCTTTATACTTTAGATAGACCCTACTTTGAAGCCGGAACAGGTATCGAGAATATTTTTAAAGTTTTGAGGGTTGATGCCGTCTGGAGGCTTTCTTATCTCGACCATACAAGCATTAATAAGTTCGGGGTTTTTGTAAGTTTGCAATTCATATTTTAGTGTATTTTTGGCTCTAATATTGATTTTGAGGAGATTTCATGATTTTACGAACAGAAAATATTTTTAAAAAGTACAAGCACCGGATGGTGGTTAACGATGTTTCGGTGCAGGTTGAACAAGGCGAAATTGTTGGATTGCTCGGGCCAAATGGTGCGGGCAAAACCACAACTTTTTATATGATCGTTGGCCTGATAAAACCTTTTGGCGGCAGAGTGATGCTCGACGACATCGAAATTACCAACGAGCCCATGTATCGCCGTGCCCAGCGCGGAATCGGGTACCTTGCCCAGGAAGCCTCAGTTTTCAGAAGCCTCAGTGTTGAAGATAACATCAAAGCAGTTCTGGAGTTTACTAAATTTACCAAAGAGGAGCAAAAAGAAAGGCTCGAAACCCTGCTCGATGAATTTGGCCTGAAACATATCCGCAAAAGCAAAGGAATTACCCTTTCGGGCGGAGAGCGTCGCCGTACCGAAATTGCCCGCGCCCTGGCTGTTGATCCTCATTTTATCCTGCTCGACGAGCCTTTTGCCGGCGTTGATCCGATTGCCGTTGAAGATATTCAATCCATCGTTTCAAAACTTAAAGAGAAAAATATCGGCATCCTCATCACCGACCATAATGTTCACGAAACCCTCAACATCACCGATCGTGCCTACCTCCTTTTTGAAGGATCAATCCTGAAATATGGCACTGCCGAAGAACTCGCACAGGACGAACAGGTAAGAAAGGTTTATCTGGGTAAAAATTTTGAATTAAGAAAATAAAAAACATACAGGAATATAGCTATAAAGCAAATGGAAACGACTTACAAATTTTTATCGGAAACTGAACCAACTGATGAACAATTGCATTTGTTAATGATGGAAGTTGCTGCCGATTCAAAAAAAAAATCTTTAGAATCTGATAGCCTATTTTGGGAGCAACTTCAACAAATGGTTGAAGCAGCAAAAATAAATAAGATTCATAAAAATCCTCTGCCAAAATGAAAGTTGAGAACCCTAAGCTCATCATAATCGCTGGACCAAACGGATCAGGCAAAACATCTGTTACAAGCAAAATATTGGAACATCAATGGATTGAAGGCTGTTTTTATATTAATCCTGACAACATTGCACGTGATGATTTTGGAGATTGGAATTCCCCTGAAGCAGTGATTAAAGCTGCAAAAAAGGCAGCAGATTTAAGAGAAGAATGTCTTTTGAAAAGAGAAGGGGTTTTGTTCGAGACTGTTTTATCAGCTCCTGATAAAATTGATTACATTTTGAGGGCTAAAGATGCAGGCTATTTTATTCGACTATTTTTTGTTGGAACAGACCACCCTTCAATTAACGCATCACGGATCGCCCATCGGGTTATGGAGGGTGGACACGATGTTCCCATCAACAAAATTATTAGTCGCTTCGCAAAATCAATTACAAATTGCTGTGTATTATCGACATTAGTTCACAAGTTATATGTTTACGATAACTCTGTTGATTTTGCTGAACCAAAACTTTTATTCAGAGCAACCGAAGGTAAATTAGAAAAGTCATACAACGAAATCAACCATTGGGCACAAAATATTTTGGGATCGCTCCTTTAACATCGAATTATGGATGTGTCTTGAACCTATTAAAAGTAATCTTCCGATTTGCATGAAAAAAGGACAAAAAATAGGGATTTTGCAACTTTGTTGTCAATCAACTATCTGAAAGGTTTTGTATCAAAGTAATAATACTTGAGGGAAAAATCAGATAAATAATGCCAAAACTCTCTGTCGTCATTATCACTTTTAATGAAGAACGCAACATTGGCCGCTGCATCGGATCGTTGCGCGAAGTGGCCGATGAAATCGTTG
>CAIYZW010000002.1 GCA_903930725.1 uncultured Bacteroidota bacterium | reverse complement strand
TCAACGCCAGTTATGCAAGTAATTTCGATCCATTAAACAAGAACACAGCCGAATCGTTGTTCGAAGTACAATACACAAGCAATGGTGGATTTAATTTCTGGTCGAATGAGAACCAGGCTTCCTGGCTGAGCACATTTACCGGACCCCGCGGATCGGATCTTGTTGCCGGTGGCTGGGGATGGAATCAACCTACACAGGAATTTATGGATGGCTATGAAGCTGGCGATCTGCGTAAAGATGTAACAACATTGTACGAAGGATGCCCGCAGTTCGACGGTAAAGATTATCAGAAATCATATTCGTTGACCAATTATAACCTGCGCAAATTCCTGGTTTCAAAAGCGGTTTCACCTTCTTATGATAACAGTCCGATGAACTTCCCGGTACTGCGTTATGCTGATGTGTTACTGATGAAAGCCGAAGCACTGAATGAACTTGGAAGGACATCCGAAGCCGAAGCGCCGCTCAATGAAGTGCGCACCAGGGCAGGAATATCCGAGATTTCGGGTTTGTCGAAAGATGCTTTCCGCGAAAAAGTGCTTAACGAAAGGCGCATAGAACTAGCTTTTGAAGGACAACGCTGGTTCGACCTCATCCGCGTGGCTGATGGCCAGTATGCGCTCGATTTCCTCCATTCGATCGGTAAAACAAACATGACTACAAAACATTTGTTATATCCGATTCCACAAAAAGAACGCGATGCCAATCCAAACCTCACCCAAAATCCGGGGTATTGATGCTGGTGAATTATTCATTCTAATTTTAAAATGAAATATCGAATAACATGAAAAAATACATCAAATTACCAGATACAACTCATTCCAATCGCGTCATAAAATCAGGCCTGAGCCACATTTTACCAATGATGCTCGCAGTAATGATGATCTTTCTTATGTCGTGCCAGAAAGAAGAAGATAACGATGTTACCCTTGCAGGTGAACTGTCGCTAAAGGCTTCTTCCACCGAAATCGTCCTCAATCAGAAAAATGACAAGGACGCCGCATTGGCCCTTACCTGGACAACCGGAACAAATAACGGAACCGGAGCCTCCATATCCTACATCCTTCAAATGGACAAAGAAGGAAGTAATTTTGCCAATGCTCATGTTTTTGACATGGGCAAAGCCATTTACGGCAAAAGTTTCACCGTTTCTGATCTTAACCAAAGCCTACTTGCGGATTATGGATTTGCCGGTGGAACTGCTGCCAAAATTCAGGCACGTGTCATTGCCACAATTTATACAACGCCTGTTTCGTACGATACCTCGCAGGTTTTAACCATCACGGCAACACCTTACCTGCCCGTAAGTACCACTTTGTACATTCTTGGCGATGCTACACCCAATGGCTGGGATGCCAGTGCTGCCACCGCGCTTACTCCTGACGAAACAGATCCGACCATATTTGTTTACAGTGGCGGATTAGGAACAGGAAATTATAAATTTATCACCACCTTGGGTCAGTTCCTTCCATCCTACAATAAGGGAGTCGATGACAATCAAATTGTTTACCGCACCAGCGACAATGAACCGGACAACCAATTCGCGATTGCTGATGCCGGAATGTACAAAATAACGGTAAGTTTGCTCGATCTCACAATAGAAGCAGTAAAACTCGAACTGCCTCCTTATGAAACGATTTACATGGTTGGTGATGCCTCACCCAATGGCTGGGATATCACAAACGCTTTCGAGCTAACACAGGATCCTGAAAACCTTTATGTTTTTACTTACCAGGGCGTAATGAAGGCGGGTGATTTTAAATTCCCTGTCAACCGTAATCCCGACTGGGGTCAGGATATGTACATGAAACTAACCGATTCGACGATGTACCTTCACCACGGCGGCGATCCGGATGATAATAAATGGACCATTGCCAAAAAAGGTTTTTATAACATCACACTCAACCTGCTCGATAATACCATTTCGATCCAGAGGGAGAAACTTTACATGGTTGGCAGTGCAACGCCGATAGGCTGGAGCATTGATCAGTCGATCGAATTGACGGAAGATGAAACCGATGGCTGTATCTTTACCTACACCGGTCCGATGGTTGC
>CAIYZW010000001.1 GCA_903930725.1 uncultured Bacteroidota bacterium | reverse complement strand
TGATGCAAAACAAGGATTTGGGTGCTGAACAACTCCCCATTGCAAAAACTTTTCTCGAAAAATATCTGAAAAGTTCACCAGAACCCATTATCCCATTAAAAACGTACACGATGGGCTTGTTGGCGCGGGTCGAAATGTTTCTGGGAAACCAGTCGGAGGCGGAAAAGCTGATGAATGATGCAAAATTATTGGATCCCTATTTTTCGCGGGCCTCGGGCGTTCCAACGTTGTTGTTGTTCGATCCGCCAGATCAGATTACCCATCACTATTTTTCATTTTTCAGCCCGTTTTAGGGTTAATTTAAATGAAGAACCAAACAATTCAAAAAGATATAAATACCTTTACATGGTGTTTTAAATCCAAAGGAAATAAACATAAAATAAGTTAGCAATGAAGAAATTAATAATAGCTTTTGTGGGAATCATCATTTCTTTCACACTGGGCGCCCAAACCTGGAAAGCGCCAATTTATCGGATAACCGGAAAACCAGTTGTTAAAACGCTGAAATTGAAACCAAAAACGAAAGTTACCATTGGCACCCTCACTTTTGAAAGTGATACACTTAAAGTTGATAAATACTTTACCGGCTCATTTCTCGGTGTCGTCGGTGATTCGCTTAAAATCAAGCTTAATGAGGTGGCTACACACAGGATTTACGAAAATGGCACAAAAGAAAGGAAAATCGTTCCTGCCAAAAATTACCTGATCAATTCAATGCCCCCAACGGATGCCGTCAATCTTGCTTTAACGGATATTCATATTCTCAAGTATATCCCAAAAACCCGTGAAAAAATTTCTGGTGTCGAAGATTTCGTGCTTTTTAGTTCATTGGCAGTTTTTCTAATTTCCCCATTTATCTGTTACAATTATTCTGATCAAACTTTTAACCAGGATCTTTATCAATATTTTGCGTTAGGCAGTACAATTGGAATGGCAACTGGTTTTTCTTTACAAATTTTGGGAAGCCCGAATAGAATCCAATTTAAGGATGGTTGGCCCGAAAAAAAATCAAAAACATGGAGTTTTAAATTAAAAACAAATTAAAAATAGGAGAAAATCATTATGTTAGAACATGTTCACAAACACATTACCAGTGAGTTAGAGCAAAGTGCAAAAACGGATATCATTTTTATCCTGGCTTCAATTTTCCTTAACCTCATCACCCTCGCCATCAATTCGGGAATGTCCGAAAAATCCCGTACCGACGATACCATGCTTGTTGTGATGTTCCTTTTTGTAGGTTTGGTCATTCTGATAAATATTGTAGCCATTTTTGGTTTACTCAAAGGAAAAGAAACCCGCACAAAGCTTATCAATGGCCTGATTTCGATGTACAAAGATCAGAATGTAGCCAAATATTACGACGAAACATTGCTCAACAATTACAGCGTGAGATACAATCTTTTTATCATGGTGGTAGTTTTTACCGGGATAATTTCGGTTATTGTTCCTTTTGTGATGAGGTAAGTAGCTTACAGTAGTCAGTGGCCAGGTTCAAATTACTGACTGGCCGATGCCTGCAGGCGACCTGAGGGCATTTACATTAATTTAAAATTTTTGTTTGAGTTGAGATTGAATTGAAATATTAAAGATTAATGCGTTATGGCACAAAAAATTCTTACCTGGATTCCAAGGATTTTAGCAATCATGGCAATCCTGTTTATGATGATGTTTTCGATAGATTGTTTTGAAGAAGGTAATTCCTTTACCGATCAGATGATTTGCTTTTTTATGCACAACATGCCTTCGATGGTTTGTATTGCTGCGTTGGTTATCGCCTGGCATTATAAACTGGTGGGTGGGTTAATTTTTATCCTGTTTTTTATTGTAGCCGGCATCTTGTTTAAAAGTTTTACCGGAAATCCCGCTTCATTGTTGGTAATCAGCCCATTCCTTATTTGTGGTGTTTTGTTTATTCTTCACGATTTTCTATCGAAAAACAGGCAATTAAGCTAAATTAAGTAAATGATTTTAAACGAGAAGAAGTTCAATCTTTTGGTTCGCCAGGTTGTCCTGCAACAAACCGGATAATATTTTCGATATCTTCCGGCAAAAACCAGCGCATTTCACTATCACGCTTAAACCAGGTAAGTTGCCGTTTGGCGTAACGCCGTGTGTTGGTTTTAATATTTTCGATGGCTTGTTCAAGGGTGGTTTTTGAATCGATATAATCGAAAATCTCTTTGTAACCAACAGTATTTAAGGCATTCAGTTTCCTGAAATGTTCAAGACTTCTGACTTCGTCAACCAAACCATCGGCAATCATTTTTTCGGTACGAAGGCTGATATTTTCAAAAAGCTCTGTTCTTGGGCGGTTTAGTCCGATTTTTAGAATATCAAAATCCCTGCTTTTTGGTTCATTTTTCCGAAGCGAAGTGAAGGTTTGACCAGTTGCAAGGCAGACTTCGATGGCACGCATCAGCCTTTTCGGGTTAGCCTGATCAACAATACCGAAATATTCAGGATCGAGTTGCTGTAGTTTTTCAAGTAAAAAGCCTATTCCCTGCTCATGGTGCCAGGATTTGACTTGTTCGCGTAAACCATCATCAACATCAGGCAAATCGTCAATTCCGCGGCAAACTGCATCAATGTAAAGCCCTGAACCGCCCGTCATTATTACCAAATCGTGGGTTTTGAATAAAGCTTTCAATTTATCCAAAACCTCCATTTCAAATCTCGAAACATTGTAATAATCGTTTACCGAAAGGTGGCCAACAAAATGATGTTTTGCCAAACCCAGTTCGTCATCTGAGGGCGCCGCAGTCCCGATTTTTAGTTCACGGTAAAACTGACGGGAATCAGCCGAAATAATTTCGGTGTCAAAATGCCGGGCAAGGATGATGGAAGTTTTTGTTTTACCAATGGCCGTTGGGCCGGCAATAACAAGAAGTAGCTTTTTTTGATGATGATTCCGTGATTCCATCATGCCAGATCAGCATTTAGAAATCATCGATATGCAGGCCGTCATCGTCAATATCTCCCTTAATCATGGCGTTGAATTCCTTGAGCAATTCTTCTTTAAGCTTGTCAGGATTTTTTTCGACAACCAATTTTTCGATTGTGATGATATTTCCGCGGCTCGTGGTAATCCTTGGGTAAGTATTTTTGGCATTAACTGGCAATATTTCAACGAGTTCGATAAGGAAAGTATGCAAGTTCAGAAAGTCGT